>JBDTHH010000428.1:0-5566 GCA_039937055.1 Ktedonobacteraceae bacterium
TTGTGAGATTCGGCCAGACCCTGTTCAGGCCAGGAGCATTGTACTGGAAGATGATCGCAATGGGGCCTTTGTGAGCCGGGACCGTGGCCAGCATTGGCAACGTATCCCCCCTCCCCCAGGGGCAACCGGTGCTGATGCCTGGAAATTGCAGGCCACCCCGGTCGCGGGACGACTGTATGTGAGCGGCTATTGGACCAGCAACCTGCACACCTGGACCCGCTGGTACCCACTCCCGGTCTCCTCTCAAGAGTTTGGAGACGAGCGACCCACTCCCGGCCCGATAGACCTGCGTTTCCTGGCAGACCCGCGTCATCCTGACACCATCTATACCGATATGTCTCCCACGTGTCCGGGAACCAGATTACCTGCCGGGTCTCCATCAAATGGACAGGTCCTCTGTCGCAGCGACGATGATGGGCGCAGTTGGCGGGTGCTGGCCGATATCATTATTGTGCCTGGAATGCTCGACCCAAGCTATTGCCTGGTGCAAGACAAACCAGATGTGCTCTATGTCGAGGGCAGCCCACCAGGTGATGTCACCAAAGGGGGTCTCCTGCGCTCGACGAATGGCGGTGCTTCCTGGCAGATCGTTGACCTCTCTCAGTATCCAGGCATAGAACTTTCCTTGAGGTGTAGCGCTTCTAATGACCCTTTTCCCTATAGATATGATCCACATGACCCCTTTTTGACGTATGATGTTTCAAAGAGCCATTTTATCATGGTTGATGACCCCGAGTTCCGTGACTGGAATGTTGCTCTCGCAGAGAACGGAACGCTGTACCATGCTTCCGCGACTGCTGAACAGAGTGGTCGGGGTGTTCTGCCCGCAGGCATTGCGGTTCTTGCTGGAACCCGCTGGACTCGCATTGCGCCGCTTCCTCCGGCGTACGCGGTGGGCTTCTCCCATCATCCCTTTCCCGATGTCTATCGGATGGCAGTCCAGGTCCTCACGACACAGGCAGGACCACCCGTGATTCTGGCGTACGATAATGGACACCTGTATCGGTATATGGGTACCTGAATGGCTTTGTGATCGGGTTTTCGCAGTCTTCCTGGTCATACCGCGAGCGTGACGGCGAAAGTATAGTAGCCCCCACAAGGGAAGGTTACTACACTTTCGCCGTCACATGAAGCGTATCGAGACAATAAAGTTCCTATGGCGGTTAATAGCTGCGCCGTGTGTCTCGCTTAGGCTTCTTGGGTGGTTTCACCTGGCGACCGGGCTTGGGCTTCTTGCGACCGCGCCCAGAGGGCCAGAGATCATCCTCCTCTTCCTCTTCCTCCTCTTCGAACAGATCTTCTTCGTCTGTCGCCTCTGCCTCCTCATCTGTGGGGGCAGCGACTTCAGGAACAGTGGCTTCAGGAACAGCGGCTTCAGGAACAGTGGCCTCAGGAACAGCGGCCTCAGGAACAGCGGTTTCGGGTACCTCGGCGTCGGGAATATCGATCTCGTCTATCAGGATATTGGGCAACTCCTGATCGTCAACCTCGTCCGTCAGTTCGTCTTCATCTACTTCAAGCTCGCTGTCCAGCTCGTCCTCAAATTCCGCTTCCGCTTCATCATCAACTTCGGGCTGTATCCGGGTCCGGGTATCTCTATGTCCATCGGAGTCAGGAACTGTAGTAACACGCCCTCCTCTCCGTGGCGCGGCTATCTCAACTGTCTCTGGTTCAGCCAGCTCTGTTTCCTCGTCAGACTTGGGGCCGCCGATAACCCTGCGCCCAGCAGCGATGTCCAGCCAGAACTGAGAATAGTAATGTGGACGTTCTGCGTCCTTCTCGCTATCTTTCCTCGTCATGCACTCTGCGCCGCAGTCCCCTTGACCCTACTTTGTTAGATCATGGGGAGAAGCGCCGCCTCTCCTTTCTTATTGCCCTGCGTGGGTGACTCTTCGTTACTCGATATGTACTACTGTGCGATGACAGTACTCTCCGTCATGATAAGAAGAAAGTGTATCTCTGTCAAGGGACCCTTTGCACCCCTTCAGCCGGCCTGGCAGGCTGTATGAAAGCCTGTCAAGCTTTCAAGTGCATGAATTTTCTGACCTGGGATGTTTGTTAGGCGAGAGAGATCGCCTTATAATAGAAGATAAGCTTTTTTTCGCCCCATTATATACTGCTGAAGCGTCTTTATCGATGTGATAGCATATATCTCATACGTTGTTCTATCGCTATTATGAACCGGAGCACTGGATTATCAACGGTTCAAGCAAGCAGGGTACTCATCGCGACGGTAAGTGCCCCTACACATTGGAGGAAGTCATTGGCGAGGATTCTCGACAGCATTGATAGTCCTGTACAGTTGCGCTCCCTGACAATAGCGCAGATGCAACAGTTGGCCGAGGAGATTCGGCGTGAGATCATTGAAAAGGTTTCGGTGAAAGGGGGACACGTGGCCCCTAACCTGGGCGTGGTTGAGCTAACCATGGCTCTGCACTATGTCTTCAATACACCGGAAGATTTATTGGTGTGGGATATCGGTCACCAGGCCTATGTCCATAAATTGCTGACCGGACGCCATGATCGTTTTCATACTATTCGCCAATTTGGGGGACTTTCCGGCTATCTCAGGCGTGAGGAAAGCCCCTACGATGTCTTTGGCGCCAGCCATGCCAGCACCTCTATCTCGGCGGCGCTTGGCCTGGCGGTCGCCAGGGACCTGCAAGGGCAGGACTTCAAAGTTGTCGCGATTATCGGCGATGGCGCCTTAACCGGCGGGATGGCGCTGGAGGCCATCAATAACGCGGGCAGCCTCAAGAAGAACATGATCATTGTATTGAACGATAACGAGAAATCGATCTCCGACAACGTGGGCGCGATCCCTGCCTCGTTGGGCAAACTGCGTCGTATGCAGACCTCACCCAACTACCAGCGTGTGCGCGAGATGGCCAAAGGCTCGATAGAGAAATTCCCCGTGGTGGGGGATATGGCGCGTGAAGCCGCCGGGCGCGCGGAGACCAGCTTCAAGCATTTTGTGCTGCATAGCAAGAGTGGCACCGTCTTCGAGGAGCTTGGTCTCAAGTTCTTTGGCCCCTTCGATGGGCATGATCTGCCGTTGATGGTGGATGTCTTCGAGAATATCAAGCATATCGAAGGCCCGGTGATTGTGCAGGTAATTACCAAGAAGGGCAAAGGTTGGGAGCATGCCGAGAACGATTCAACGAAGTGGCATGGTCCGGGTGCCTTCGACTACACGACGGGCGTCATCAAGAAGAATCCCGGTGATCCCCCCACCTACACCGATGTGTTCGCCACGACCCTGGTGGAGTTGGCGGAGAAAGATGCCAGCATCGTAGGGATCACGGCGGCGATGGCGGAAGGGACGGGCCTGAAGAAGCTGCACCAGCGCTTCCCTGAACGCTACTTTGACGTGGGTATTGCCGAGCAGCACGCCGTCACCTTTGCCGCCGGGTTGGCCGTCGGTGGCCTGCGGCCCGTGGCCGCCATTTACTCTACATTCATGCAGCGCGCCTTTGACCAGGTGGTTCACGATGTCTGTATGCAGAACCTGCACGTGGTCTTCGCGATGGACCGCGCGGGCATCGTGGGAGAGGATGGCCCGACCCAGCATGGCGTCTTCGATATTGCCTTCATGCGTATCCTACCCAACATGAAGATCATGGCCCCCAAAGATGAGAATGAACTGCGTCATATGCTCTACACTGCCCTATACATGGACGGTCCCGTGAGCCTGCGCTATCCGCGCGGGAAGGCGCTTGGCGTGCCGCTGGATGCCGAATTGCGCATGCTGGCGGTTGGCAAGGCCGAATTGATCAGCCCCGCGACCCTTGAGGAGGCCGAGCGACGCGATTGCGCGATTCTGGCGTTTGGCACGACGGTGGCGCAGGCCGAGTTGGCGGCCGCGGAACTGGTCGAGGAGGGCATTCGCGTCGCCGTGGTGAATGCGCGCTGGGCCAAGCCGCTGGACGAGGAGATGATCCTGCGCCTGGCGCGCAAGACACGCCGTCTTGTCACTGTCGAGGATCATATGGTCGCGGCAGGCTTCGGCAGCGCCGTCCTTGAACTGCTGGAGCGCCACGGGCTGAACGATGTTGAGGTGCGACTGATCGGCTTCCCCGATACGCTTATCGAGCATGGCGCCCCCTCGATTCTCAAGGAGTTATACGGCCTCTCGTCCTCGCATATCAAGGATGTTGTGCGCGACCTCACCTCACGCATTCCGAGGAACGTGGTGTGATCGATGCGTGCTGCGCGTTGTCCCTGGGGTGGATGACAGGTGGGCCGATTCTCACAGTGGGTGCCCCATTGGCAAGGAGCCAATGGACCCGGCACCCCTGTGGGCGTTACGCGCCTCGGTTGCTCATAAGATAGATCGCTTCGGTCCGGCTCCTGGCATGGAGCTTCTCGAAGATGTTCTGGATGTGTTTGTGAACGGTAGACTCCGCGATGCGCAACTCCCTGGCGATCTCGCGATTCTTGCGCCCCTTGCGAATGAGATCAAGCACCTCGTTCTCGCGTTCAGTCAGGTGGCGGCTGCTACCATGGCCGTTTAAGCATGAGCCAGGGAACGGGTGCGCGTTGTATTGCATCGCGCCCAGGGGGGAAGGTGAGGAAAACTGCGAGTCATAGCCAGGCTCATAGAGTGCGCTATTGAGCGTCAGCATGCGCAGGTGAGCCAGCACGCGGGTAGCCAGTGGGCCGGGGATGCACATCTCGTCGCGTGCGGCACAGCGGATGGCGGCAACCAGCGCCTCAGGCTCGACATCTTTGGTAAGATAGCCGATGGCTCCTCGCTGTATGGCCCGGAATGCCAGGTGCTCTTGCTGGGAGGCGGTGAGTATCACGACGCGCGAGCCTGGGGAGCAGGCGAGGACGCGCTCGGTCGCCTCGAAGCCATCATAATCCGGCAGGTCCAGGTCCATCAGCACGACATCGGGCTGCGTCTCCGCCGCCTGCGTCTCGGCTTCGTGTCCATCGCGCGCCTCAGCGACAACTTCCATGTCGCTTTCATGCTCAATTATCTCGCGTACAATGCGGCGAATCAGTGAATGATCATCTGCTATAAGAATCCTTATCATCTCTACTACTACTACCCTTTCTACCTTCTACCTCACGAGAATACGTGGTGTGGTGTCAGCTTCTGCCGGTATACATATAAATAAATATGTACACACTTTATACTTTACTATTACCTCCAAGAAGCGGGGGGTAAAGCGCCGGGGTCGGGTGCAAGCGGAAACAGGTGAATCTTGCGCGGTAAGGGTCTGAGTATAGAAGGGAAAAGGGCTGCTGTCGTTGGTAGCGGACTGGAGCTGATCGGGGGTAGACTCCAGAGGGGGGCTTCGCTGAGATCGTAGGCCAGTAACTGGACGCGGCGGTAGCGAATCTTGCGCTGCACCATAGTGTTCTCTCTTCCTCCGCCCCGCTACGTATACATCTCAGGTGCTATCCAGACCTGCTCACGCATTGCATGATAGTCGCTGAAGACACCGCTGTCAACTCATCATCTTTACGCGTGCGCCCATCCGCGTAGGGGCGCACGCCAGGGCTTTGGAGTGTACCCGAAATACAGGATTTGCAGTAATAGAGAGGATCGCGATCCTTT
>JBDTHH010000429.1:0-8742 GCA_039937055.1 Ktedonobacteraceae bacterium
TGCTTGAATTGTGTATTGTTTAGTGGCTGCCGCTTGCCCGGTACATATCCTGGCAGTCGGCACAGCGAAGAAAGGTTAAGGACGTTATGGCTATCAAAGTCAGTGATTTTATGTTGCAGCGGCTCGTTGAGTGGGGTATCAAGCGGGTGTACGCGTTTCCCGGCGACGGCATCAATGGCTTTCTGGGCGCCTTTGATCGCATTGGCCCGGAGGCGCTTGAATTTGTGCAGACGCGCCACGAGGAGATGGCGGCCTTCATGGCCTGCGCGCACGCCAAGTACACCGGCGAGGTCGGCGTGTGTATGGCGACTTCAGGACCGGGCGCCATTCACCTCTTGAATGGCCTGTACGATGCCAAGATGGACCATCAGCCGGTGGTGGCTATTGTGGGCCAGACGGCGCGCACCGCCCTTGGCGGTAGCTACCAGCAAGAAGTTGATCTGATTAGCCTGTTCAAGGACGTGGCGGGCGAGTATGTGCAGATGTTGTCCACGCCGGTGCAGGCGCGGCACTTGATCGATCGCGCCGTGCGCATTGCCAAAGCGGAACGCACCGTCACCTGTATCATCGTACCTAATGACACGCAAGAGCTGGAGGCCGTCCCTGAGCCGCCGCGCCTGCACAACACCATTCATTCCAGCACCGCATACTCAACACCCTACGTTATTCCCACCGACGAGGACCTGCAACAGGCGGCAATCGTGCTCAACAGTGGGAAGAAAGTGGCCATGCTGGTGGGGGCTGGCGCGCTCAATGCCACCAGCGAGGTGATCGAGGTGGCCGAACTGCTGGGCGCCGGTGTGGCCAAGGCGCTACTGGGGAAGGCCGCCGTGCCTGACGATCTGCCCTATGTGACCGGCTCTATCGGCCTGCTCGGCACCAAGCCCAGTTGGGACATGATGAACGAATGCGATACCCTGCTGATGGTGGGCACAAGCTTCCCCTACTCCGAGTTCCTACCCAAGGCGGGCCAGGCGCGGGGCGTGCAGATCGACATCGATGGACGCATGCTCGGCATTCGCTATCCCACCGAGGTCAACCTTGTTGGAGATAGCGCCGCATCGCTCAAAGCGCTCATGCCCTATTTGAAGCGCAAAACGGATCGCTCGTGGCGCGAAAAGATCGAAGCTGGGGTCAAAGAGTGGTGGACACTTATGGAAGAGCATGCCATGAATAGCGCGCAGCCTCTCAACCCCGAACGCGTCTTCTATGAACTCGGCAAGCGCCTGCCAGACAACTGTATCCTGGCCTCCGATTCTGGCACCTCGGCCGACTGGTACGCGCGCCAGCTCAAGTTGCGGCGCGGCATGCGGGCCTCGCTGTCTGGCAATCTGGCCACCATGGGTCCTGGTGTCCCCTACACTATCGCCGCCAAATTCGCCCATCCCGACCGCGTGGTGATCGGCCTGGTCGGCGACGGGGCCATGCAGATGAATGGCATCAACGGCCTGATCACGATTGCCAAATACTGGCAGCGCTGGAGCGATCCCCGGCTGATCATCCAGGTACTTAACAATCGCGAGCTGAGCCAGGTGAGCTGGGAGATGCGCGTGATGGAGGGTGACCCCAAGTTCGAGACATCGCAGGACATTCCAGATTTCCCCTTTGCGCAGTACGCGCAGATGTTGGGCCTGAAGGGCATCCGCGTGGATCGCCCGGAAGACGTTGGACGCGCCTGGGATGAGGCCCTGGCCTCCGACCGGCCCGTCGTCCTTGAGATGTATACCGACCCCAATGTGCCACCCCTGCCGCCGCATATCACCATCAAGCAGGCGCAGGGCTTGACTAAGACGCTGCTGAAGGGCGATCCAGACGAGGCCGGCATTGTGAAGGAATCCATCAAGGGCGTCATCGAAAATATTATGCCTCACAAGGGATAGGCCGGGCGTCCCGTAGGGCGATGGCTTGCCTCGCTCGTCCCGTAGCGACAGGATGGCGAGGCAAGCTATGGGGACAACGAGGCAAGCCATCGCCCTACGGGCAGGAGAAACACTCATGACGAACATAAAATTTGGCAGCGCTGCCGTGCCTATCGAGCGGCTCGATGTCTCCGCGTATACGGTGCCAACTGACTTCCCGGAGTCCGACGGCACGATAGTATGGGACAGGACCACAATGGTGCTCGTTGAGGCAACGGCGGGCGGCAAGCGCAGCGTCGGCTATTCCTATGCCGACACTGCGACGGCCAGGCTCATCAATGAAGTATTGAAAGATAGCGTCGTAGGCCAGGACGCGATGGCGGTTCCCGGCACCTGGCGGGCCATGGTGCATGCCATCCGCAACCTCGGCCGGCCCGGCATCTGCTCGATGGCTATCTCCGCCGTCGATAGCGCGCTATGGGACTTGAAGGCACGCCTCCTCGATCTGCCGCTGGTGACGCTGCTGGGGCAGGTGCGTGAGAGCGCGCCCATCTACGGCAGCGGCGGTTTCACCTCTTATTCGCGCGAGCAGCTTCAGAGGCAGCTTGGCGACTGGGTGGCCGATGGTATTCCGCGCGTCAAGATGAAGATCGGCCGGCACCCCGACGATGATCCCGCGCGGGTCGCGGATGCGCGCGAGGCCATTGGGGCGGACAGCGAATTGTTTGTGGATGCCAACGGCGCCTACAGTCGCAAAGAGGCGCTGGCTTTGGCACATGTCTTCGCGGCGCAGTCGGGCGTCACCTGGTTCGAGGAGCCGGTCTCGTCCGACGACCTTGAAGGCCTGCGCTTAATACGCGCCCGCGCGCCCGTTGGCATGGAGATCGCGGCCGGCGAGTACGGCTACGACCTGTGGTATTTCCGCCACATGCTGGAAGCGGGGGCCGTCGATGTGCTGCAAGCGGACGCCACACGCTGCGCCGGCATCACTGGCTTCATGCGTGTGGATGCCCTGGTGGAGTCGCGTTCGATGCAGTTGTCGTCGCACTGCGGGCCGGCCCTGCATCTCCATCCCTGCTGCGCGCTCAACAACTTCCGCCATATGGAGTATTTTCACGACCATGTACGCATCGAGCGCATGTTCTTCGATGGCGTGCTAGCGCCGGTCAAGGGAGCATTGCGCCCCGACCTGTCGCGGCCCGGCATGGGCCTTGAGTTCAAGCGCTCAGACGCGGCGCGCTATGCCGTGTAGGAATAAGGAATAGAACTATGGCCAGTAAAACGCCACTTTCTCTCATACAACACGCAAGCAACGGGAAGCATAGCTCCCACGCGGGCCTGGCGGCGCTGCTGCCGCGCAAGATCACCCACGAAGGGGTGATAGTGGAGCAGCACATTCGCGAGGGTCGTTTCCAGCGCAGTCTGGCGCTGATTGCCGCCTTTGCCAGCCTCATGAGCGGGCTGGAGGTGGCCTATGAACACTATATAGGCAGCTACAGCCAGCGTATCATGTATACGCCGGTGATCCTCAGCCCGTTGTTGACGATCGCCGGGGTCTGGGCCGCCTTCAGCCGGCGGGCGGCGCGCACAGTGCTGCCGCTCGTCTCCCTGCTCACGGTCATCGATGGCGTCGTCGGCTTCATCTTCCATATTCGCGGCATTCACCGCAAGCCTGGCGGCTGGCGCATCCCCATCGTCAATATCGTGATGGGACCGCCATTGCTGGCCCCCATCCTGTTCGCCACCAGTGGCTTCCTGGGGCTGATCGCCGCCTTCTTGCGCCGCGAAGATGATCCCCGGCGCACATTGCCGCTGGGCATCAAGCGCTCGCGCTCGACCTGGACGAACCTGCTGCCATCCGCCATTCGTAAAGAGGGTATTGTCGTTCGCCAGGATATCCGCGAAGGACGCTTCCAGCAGGCTATGGGCATTGCCACGGCCGTCTCGGCACTGTGCAGCGGTTTCGAATCGCTCTACTCCCACTACAAAAATGACTTTAGCTATAAGATCGAGTGGGCGCCCATTCTCTTGACGCCCGCCATCATGCTAGCCGGCATCGGGTCCGTGTGGAGTCGCACCATAGCTCGCACGCTCCTCCCGCTCACCTCCGCGCTCGCGCTCATCAGCGGTATGCTGGGCTTCTACTACCACGCGCGCGGCATCACGCGGCGCGCCGGTGGACTGAAGCTCCCGCTCTACAACATCATCTATGGGCCGCCGATCTTCGCGCCGCTGCTGTTCGCCGCCACTGGCTTCCTCGGCCTGCTGGCTAGCCTTTTGAGGAGGGCCGACTGAGCATATGAAACTACTTAAACGCAAAAATCCCATAGATGTCCCTTACGCGCCACCAGGTACGACGCAGCGCGTGGACGAAGATCGTCTGCCGCTGGATCCTACCACCAAGCAGCCGCTAGCGCCAACGGCGCAGCCCGGCTACTATCCAGGCTTCGAGGCGCTCTCACAGCAGAGCTTCTGGGACGAGGCCACGCGCAAGGTCGTGCTGGACCGCGTCGAGCATGTTCCCCCTATTCGCTTCTTCACGGACGAAGAGGCCGAACTGGTGCAGGCAGTCTGCGACCGCATTCTGCCACAGGATGACCGCGATGCGGCGCACAAAATCCCCATTGTGCCCACCATCGATGAGCGGCTGCACACAGGGCGCATCGACGGCTATCGCTACGAAGATATGCCAACCGACCGCGACGCGCATCGCCTGGGCCTGCAAGGGATTCAAGCCATCGCACAGCATATGTTCGGCGCGGCGTTTACCCAGCTTGATCCGCTGCAACAGGACCAGGTGCTGCAAACTATCCACGACGACAATGCGCCAGCAGGCGAGGATATCTGGAAGAAGTTACCTGTCAGACGCTATTGGATGCTGCTGGTGCAGGATGCCATCGAGGCGTACTACGCGCATCCCTTTGCCTGGGACGAAATCGGCTTCGGCGGACCCGCGTACCCGCGCGGCTATATGCGCCTGGAAGGCGGCAAGCCGGAACCCTGGGAGGTGCATGAGCAACGCTACGAATGGGAGGCGCCCCCCACGTCCCTCTCTGACATCTACAAGCCCATCGGCGGCCCCGGTGGCCACAAGAGCCAGCCATCAGGCCAGGAAGGCACCCATTGATTTCATTCAATGGGCATATGTGTAGTGGCCCTCCCTTGCGGGGGCCATGTCTCAAGGGGCTATATCACACAGCATAGCGAGGAAGAGATACCAATGAAACAACCGCTCTTTGGAGCTTTTCACGAGTCCGAGCAGGAACAACACGAACACATGCTGGGACCGGTACAAAAATTAGATGCGCCCATGCGCCACTACCCGTTGAACGAGGAGGTCGATTTCTGCATCGTCGGCGTGGGGTCGGCGGGTGGCGTACTGGTGCAGCGCCTGGCGCGCGCCGGATTTCGCGTCATCGGCTTCGACGCCGGACCGTTCTGGGATACCGAGCGCGACTGGGTCAGCGACGAGGCTGGCTCGCATAAACTCTACTGGAACGAGCTGCGTATCAGCGGTGGCAACGACCCCATCACCATGGGGGCCAACAACAGCGGCCAGGGCGTCGGCGGCGGCTCAGTCCACTGGGCTGGCTTTACGCCACGCTTTCATCCCTCCGACTTCCGCGTGTATTCGCAGGACGGGGTGGGCGTCGATTGGCCGATCTCCTACGCGGATATCAAGCCATACTACGAATTGCTGGAGAAAGAGATCCCCGTCGCCGGCCCCGCCTATTATCCCTGGGGCGAGCCACATGGCTACTCTTACGGCCCGCACCCCATGGGCGGCGTCGGCGATATCCTGATCCGTGGCTGCACGCAACTGGGCATTCCCGTGTCCGTGGGTGGTCCGGTGGCGATTCTCTCCGGCGCGCATGGAGACCGGCAGCACTGCATCTATCGCGGCTTCTGCATCCAGGGCTGCAAGGTCGGCGCCAAGCAGAGCACGCTGGTCAGCCACGTGCCCGACGCCATCCGCCATGGCGCCGAAATTCGTGCTAACTGCATGGTGGCCCGCGTCAACATGGGCAAAGATGGACGCGCCAGCGGCGTGACCTATTTTGATCCTGATGGCAAGCAGGTGGAGCAGAGGGCTAAAGTCGTCATCGTCAGCGGCTACGCTATTGAGACGCCGCGCCTGCTGCTGAACTCTGCCTGTGCGGGCTTTGAAAACGGCCTGGCCAACTCCAGCGATACCGTTGGCCGCTACCTGATGGTGCAGATCGGCAACGTCGTGCTGGGGCGCTACCCTGACCCCATCCGCATGTACAAGGCGCCACCGGCGCACGCCCTGACCGAAGAGTTCTACGAAACCGACCCGCGCAACGACTTTGTGCGCGGCTACGCCATCCAGACGGTGGGGCCGCTACCCATCGGCTTCGCCAAGCAGATGATGGTGGCCAAAGGCGCCTGGGGCTGGGGGCTGCGTCGCGCGATGATGGATTACAACCACTGGGCCGCGCTCGGCGTGCTGGGTGAAATCCTGCCCCACGAAGATAATCGCGTGCAGTTGGCCGGCGATACCGACCGCTTTGGATTGCCGGTGGCAAAGGTGACCTTTAGCCTGCATGACAACGACCGCAAAGTGGCGCAGGCCGGGGTCAAGAAAACCACGGAGATCATGTACGCGGCGGGAGCCGATGAGGTGGTAGAGGAGCCGCGCTACGCGCACCTCGTAGGCGGCGCGCGCATGGGTAACGATCCGCGCACCTCGGTCACGGACAGCTTCGGGCGCACGCACGACATCCCCAACCTGTTCGTGTGCGACGGTAGCCTGCTCCCCACGCAGGGATCGGCCAACCCCGGACTGACCATCCAGGCCCTGGCGGCGCGCACCGCCGACTACCTGATCTCGAACGGGTCCGATGTGCTCTCGCGCCAGCCGCGCACCGTCGCCGTGCCTCATCCACCCGTGCGCCACGATATGTCGCCCCCTGAGACATGGGGCAAGGGCGTGCCCAGGATCAAGCAAGGGCGCGCTCGCAGCAGAGAAATGAAATAAGGAGGAAGAGAAATGAATAATGCTCGTGCAAAGCGCATTATCGATATGTTCAGCAGTAGAGGCCAGGATTTTCATGCCCTCGTGTGCCGCACACCGCAGAATGTGGTTATGCTCACAGGCTATCAACCTATCCTGGGCAATTCCTTTTGTCTTGTCACCGTCAACGAGGCCAGAGAGGTAGAGATTCGCCTTGCCGTACCTGAGGACGAAGAGGACCGCGTGCCGCCGGGCGTAGCGGTTGAAGTGAAGACGTTTGCCGAGGAGACTATGGACTACATCGGCAACACCATTCAAGCCGTGGGCGAACCATTAGCCGAGCTGCTGCGCTCAGCAAAATTGAATGAAAACGCGGTTGTGGGCTATGAAGGCCTCTATTCGCCTATCGCGACTGGATACACGCAGGTGGGCGCGCCCGGTCCGGCAACGCTCGAAATGCTGCACAGACTCTTTCTCGGCGGCTACCTGCGCGATGCCAGTGCCATGCTTGATGAGCTTGCCGCCATCAAGACCGAAGAGGAGATCGGCTGCATCCGGCGTTGTGAGGATGTGGCGCACCAGGGATTTATGGCGGCGCGCGAGGCAGTACGCGTGGGCGCGACCGAGGCAGAGGTAGCGGCGGCGACCTACGCCGCTCTGCTGCGCGCCGGCTATGCCGCGCCCGGAGCCAACCACGTGCTGCCTCATGTACATGTGATGAGCGGTCCGCGCGCCGCGCTGGCCTACCAGGCCTTCAACCTGACCTCCAACCGGTCTATCACGCATGGCGATACCGTGACGGTGCAGATGGAGATCGGCATCAACGGGTACTGGGCCGAACTGACGCGTACCTTCTTCGCCGGCGCCATCAGCGCTGAATGGCGCAAAGCGCACGAGGCATGCGTCGCGGCGCAAGATGCCGCCCTGCGCGTCATCCGCGACGGCGCGACGGCGCGCGAGGCAGATGGCGCGGCACGCGGTGTTATGACAAAGGCCGGATTCGGCTCCGCCTTTAAGCATGGCTTGGGACACGGCTTTGGCTTCCAGGCCATCAACCATGCCGCCGCCCCCGTTTTACATCCCGCCTCCGACGCGGTGCTACGCAGCGGCATGGTTCACAACATGGAGCCAGCAGTCTACCTGGAAGGTCAGGGCGGTCTGCGCCTCAACGATAATGTAGTAGTCAGGCCCAACGGCAATGAGGTGCTCTCATCTCAGATTCCGCGCGATCTGGACTGGTTAATCGTGTCATAAGTGTCGTTACATCGCCTTCGTAGCTGCGCGATTTATCGCGCCCGTCAAGCCAACCAGCGTGCCAGGCCAGCCCACGCGTGATAAATCACGCAGCTACGAAGGGTGAAGAAAGAAAGGGTTAATTATCATGGGTTTATTAGATCAGAAAGTAGCCGTCGTGACCGGCTCCGATAGCGGGATTGGCCGCGGCATCGCCCTTGAATTTGCCAGGCAGGGGGCCACCGTCGTCATCAACTACGTGCATGCCAAAGATAAGGCCGACGAGGTGCTGCAAACGATCCAGAAAGACAACGGCAAGGCCATCGTCATCCAGGCCGATGTGTCGCAGTACCAGCAGGCGCAAGGCCTCATTCAGCAGGCCGTCGAGCACTTCAACCGCCTCGATATTATGGTGAACAACGCGGGTATGGAGATGCACAGCCCGTTCGTGGATGTCACCGAAGAGCAGTTTGACCGTGTGCTGGGCGTGGACCTGAAAGGGGCCTTTTTCTGTGCCCAGGCGGCGGCGCGCGAGATGATCAAAAGCAAAACGCCCGGACGCATCATCAACATCTCGTCTGTGCATGAGGATCTCCCCATGACACAGAACGTGCCGTACTGCTGCGCCAAAGGCGGCATGCGTATGCTCATGCGCACCATCTGCCTGGAACTCGC
>JBDTHH010000430.1:0-3366 GCA_039937055.1 Ktedonobacteraceae bacterium
CGGCGGCAATCTCCCGCGCCTTCTCATAGTACAGGCCCATACGGTCCAGGCGCTCGTTCAGCCCTTTGCGGGCGGAGAGCACGAAGGGGTAGAGATGTATCAGGTTGCCGCCGTGCCTGCGCTGCCAGGTGCGCGCCTCGGCGATGATGTCGCGTGGACCTGCCAGGATGGAGCCGGCGATGCCGCCCAGGATCTTGTAAAACGAGACGTAGACAGTATCGAACAGGCCAGCAATCTCGGTATAGTCGCGCCCATAGAAGGGGCGGCACTCCCAGAGCCGCGCGCCATCCAGGTGCGTTGGGATGTCCTGCGCCCGTGCCCACTCGATGATCGCGGTCAGCGCCTCCCACTCCGGCAACTGCCCGCCGATTTCACGCTGGGGCAGCTCCACCAGCAAGGCCCCCAGTGGCTCTGTGACAGCTTTCAGGTCATCGAGAGTGAACATCCGGTGGGGCTCGCCCAGCAGGATGCCGTTCAGATCATGCAGGCGCTGATAGCCATGCTGCTCGTGGGTCTCCAGGTGGCAGGTAGGGTGAAAGGCCACGTTTGGGGACTTGCGACGCTCGCACCAGGTGCGCAGCGCAATTTGCTGGCACATAGTCCCGCTGGGCATGAAGACCGCCGCCTCCTTGCCCAGCAATCTGGCCACATCCGCTTCAAATGAAGTGATGATCTCACCTTCGCCGTATCTATCCTGCTCCCACGCCGGGTCGGTCGCCTCGGCAAGTTCGCTCAAGACCTGCCGGGGAGTCTGGTTATAGTGGTAGGCAAGTTGACGCGTGCAGGCGTTGAAAATACGCTCTTTCTCTTCGTCGGTGTGCATGCTGCTTTGTCCTTTCTATCTATTATGATCAGGCAAGCGCAACTCGCACAACAGAAAAATGAGAGCGAGCGACAGGACCAACAACATGCTGTGGCCCTCCTGCCTTGCCGCTCGCTCTATCATACAATGTAGTTCCAAATGACTGTTGTGAAACCGGTTATTACTATGCAGAGGTATCCGCCAGCGGCAGCGTGAACCAGAAGGTCGAGCCTTTGCCGGGAGTGCTCTCGACGCCTACGGTTCCGTGATGGCGTTCGATGATGGTGTGGCAGATGTAGAGTCCAACGCCCAGGCCTACGCCGGAGCCTGCCTGCACCTCGATACCTGGTACACGATAGAAGCGTTCCCAGACGCGCTGCTGTTCCTCCGCCGAGAGGCCGGGTCCCGCGTCCTGTACCGAGACGCGGGCCGTGTGTGGGTCTGGCATGTCGAGGGTTACTACCACCGGCCGGCTGGTCTCTGAGTACTTGAGGGCGTTGGTGAGATAGTTCGTGACCACCTGGCGGATACGGTCGGCATCTGCCACCACGGGAAGCGGGTCGCCTGTGTGTACTACCAGGGAGATGGTACGTTCGGGGGGAGCCATGTTTCTGTGATCCTCGACAACCTCTTGCAGCAAGGTGACCAGGTTATTGCGCTCAAGCAGCAGTTCCAGCCGCTGCGCCTGGATACGCGAGACATCCAGCAGGTCATTGACCAGGCGGACGAGGCGATTGATCTGGCTGTTGGTGCGCGTCAGGAGCTCCTGGGCGATAGCCAGGGCCTGGTGAAGTTGGGTCGTGGCGCGGGCAGTTGTTTGCGGGTCCTGGCCCATCACAATGTCGGCATCCGCGAGGATCGTTTCTACAGTTTTCACGCGCCGGGCGGCCAACTGCACATTGCCTTTGATGGCCGTAATCGGGGTCTTCAGTTCATGGCTGGCCAGGCCAAGAAACTCATCCATGCGGCGATGGGCTTCGCGCAGGGCCAGTTCTCGTGAGCGCGCCTCCTCACGTTCGCGCAGCAGGCGCTCGCGTTCGATCACCAGGCCGGCCAGTTTCGCCACAGCGCCGGTCAGCGCGACCTCTTCAGCGCTATAGGTGTGTACGGCCCCGCCGTAATCCAGTGAGAGGAAGCCGGTAAGCTGGTCCGCGATGTACATCGGCGCGATAAGCATTGTGCGGATGCCATAGGGGTTGGGGCTATCCTTGAAGGACGACTGCCGCATGTCGAACACGGCCACTTCATTTGTGAGCAAGCAAGCCAGCATATCCGGGTGAAGCGCATCGGCCAGCCGGGGTTGTTGTTGCTGATTGGTCCACCAGCGTTGTTCATCCTCTGGCGAGAGGCCAACGACCGCCAGGAGAGACAGGACCTCGGTCTGCGGCTCTACAGCCATAATGGCGATGCGTTTGCAGCCCAGAGCGCTGCGCATCAGCTCGGCCAGCCGCCGGGCCAGCGGATGTTCCTGGGGTAGGGTCTCCGGCTCCAAAGTCTCTAGTTGCTCTCCAGCAGGTATGCTGGTGGAATCTGCTTCGGAGGGGAGTTGGGATACCAGCGACTCCGCCATAGCCAGGAGCGCATTCAGCGCCTCATGGGTGCGATGCTCGGAGTCCCGCAGGGGGTGCTCCAGACTTTTGCGTTCCGTCTCCTGTCCCTGTGTCTCTCCGTCGGCGGCGCTTACCAACGTGCAAACTCCCACCCATGCGCGTACATGTCCATCCTCTTGCGCAAGGGCGGGCGCCAGCCTGACTGTGAAAGGCTGATAGCTGCCAGTATGCTGACGGATGTGGCACTCTGCCTGAAACATCTCCTGCCTGCCGCTCAACTCCAGACGCTGGCGGTCATCAGGATGGACGGCTGCGAGCCATTGTGTTGTACCCTGCACCTCTTCTGGGATCTGCCCCGTATATGCACACCAGGCCGTGCAGTCTCTGGCAAGCCCATCGGCGCTGGTATCCCAGCTAAATTGCCTACCTTCCAGCGTCAGGATAGAGGCCAGTGTATGATAGCGAGCGTCGGCGAGCGAGGTTTCTTCATGTGGCTGGTTGCGCACTTGCTCATCGTGGGGAAGCTCGTTTGAAGAGGAGACCGGCCATGTGCTCTCTGCCTGCTCGCTTAACTGTCCATCCTGCTGCTGGCCCAGGTGATTCATAGACACACGAAGCTCCTTCTTGCAAGGCCTGAAATAGGCACGGGTCTGTTTCGTCATGCCTGATCGGTGGCTTATTTTACAGAGTATTCTAACAGAAGTTGAGGCTAAAACCTAGTCAACAATAAGGCTATGATCGATGTTGGGAAGACTCCTTTGAGGGTGAGGAGATCAAGCAATCGAGGTGGAGGTGTTCCGTAGCGCGTAGGTGGGTATGGAGGGCGCAGGCGAGCGGCGCCCGTACACGAAACCAGGCGTGGCGCGAGTCTGCGGCAGGCGTGTAAGACGCAGGTCAGTACATGCGTTGAGACAAAATAGGAGGAGATCTGACGTTGAGGGGGAGATGTCGGCGTTGGAACAGGGCGCAGGCCAGCGGCGCTCCTACACGAAAGGGAGCTACATCCACGTCGGG
>JBDTHH010000431.1:0-3760 GCA_039937055.1 Ktedonobacteraceae bacterium
GGGTCGCGGCCCAGTTCATGGGCCACCAGGTCCATAGCACGCTCTACGGCGTAGGTGGCCTCGGGCCGGCCGGCGCCGCGATAGGCATCGGTGGGAGCTTTATTGGTGAAGACGATATCGGCGCTCAGGTGGACCGGGATATCATAGGAGCCACAGGAGACCGGGAAGCCAAAGGCAATCATGATCACATCGGTGAAGAGCTGGCAGTAGGAGCCAAGGTCAGAGATACCGTGAATCTTCAGTCCCGTGACCCGGCCCTCTCTGGTAGCCGCCACCTCGATATGGTCAACCTGGGCGCGACCGTGGACGGTGACTGCCAGGTTCTCGCTGCGGCTCTCAATCCACTTGACCGGGCGTCCAGTCCTCATGCTGGCGAAGGCCGCCACCATCTCTTCGGGATAGACATTCAGCTTGGAGCCAAAGCCCCCGCCGACCTCGGGGACGATCACACGCACCTGATGCTGTGGGAGGCCAACCAGGGCCGAGAGGATATTGCGCAGCAGGTGCGGGATCTGCGAAGAACTCCAGACAGTCAGCGATTTATCCGACTTGCGGTATTCGGCCACCACGCCGCGCGTCTCCATCGAGACAGGCGCCATACGCTGATTGACCAGGCGCTGCTTGATAACCACCCCGCCATCGGCTCTGGTCTTCTCAAACACCTGGTCCATCTCGTCCGAGGGCGGGTGCATGCTAAAGGCCACATTGGAGTCGAACTCTTCGTACAGGATCGGCGCACCAGGCTCCATAGCCTTCTCGACATCAATCGCCGCCGGTAGGGGTTCATAATCAATGTCGATCAGGTCAAGAGCATCACGCGCCGTATAGGGGTCATCCGCGATGACGACGGCGACCGGGTCACCATAAAAACGGACCTTGCCCTCGGCCAGGGGGCCGCGCACGCCCATCCCTTCAGCAATCTTTCCCAGGGGAACTGCGATGGCAACGTTCCCCACCGCGCCTTTCATGTCTTCCGCTGTGTAGACCGCCACGACGCCGGGCATCTTCCGGGCCTCAGCGGTCGCGAGTCTGGTGATACGCGCGTGTCCATACGGGCTGCGAAGCACGGCCATATGCAGCATACCATGAAGCTTAATGTCATCGACGTATGTGGCCTGACCGGTAATCAAGCGAGGATCTTCGCGCCGCTTAATCGGCGAGCCCAACAAAGCCGCAATACTCATAGGAAACCTCTCCTCTCTCGGAACGAGAAATAGAAGACGCACGGAGCAATATACATTTCCGGCTGGCTTGAACTGACGCCTATTCGCCCGCGCCGACAGGCTCGGTCGCTTTGGTCTGCATATGCTCAGCAGCATACTGAACAGCGCGCACAATGTTCTGATAGCCGGTACAGCGGCAAATGTTGCCATCCAGGCCGCGGCGAATCTCGGCCTCGCTCGGATGGGGATTGTTCTTGAGGAGCTGGTACGATGCCATAATCATACCGGGAGTGCAGAAACCGCACTGCAAGCCGTGTTTCTCCCAGAAGCCTTCCTGGATCGGATGCAGGCCACCCTCGGGTGCCAGCCCTTCGATGGTGGTCACGTCACAGCCATCGGCCTGAACTGCCAGCACGGTACAGGATTTCACAGCGTCACCGTTGAGCAGCACGGTACATGCCCCACACTGCGAAGTATCGCAGCCTATGTGGGTGCCGGTAAGGTCGAGTCCCTCGCGTAAATAATGCACCAGCAACATGCGCGGCTCAACCTCTGAACGGTGTTGCTGTCCATTCACAGTGACAGTAATTTCGCGCTTCGTCGTCATTGATGGTACCTCCATCTGCTTAGTCGCGTCGGGGGATCTTCAGTCGTCTTTGCATACTAGTGGTGAAAGCAGCGGAACTGAAGAGAGAACGCGACGATGCCTTTTTAGCCACAGGCGCGGTGCAACGCTTTGTTTGTGGTTCCAATCAGGGGGAAGGAGGCACCGCCCTCCTCGTGTCCATCCCTGCCTCCATGCTAGCCGATACTACTCCTTTCCTTCTTAAAGAATACAGAAACCCACCAAATAAACCGAGGACTGTTCACCTTTCTGGTAAGATGCAATTCTTTCCAGGTGTGGATACGTTGGCTAGTTTCAGCACTACAGCATCGCATTGGCAGGCAACCACAGCCGATACATACAAATTAGAGAGTAGCATACGCAAGGATATAGTGTCAAATTGTTAGTAGCTTGCCCTGAGATCAGCATTCCCCTCACATAGTCGATAGAAATATGATACAATACAAACGAACTGCTAATAGCGTACATAGTACACTAACTATCACTATAGAAAAGCATGAAGGGAGGGTGCTACCATGCATCGTCGCGCCCCCGATTTTCATCCAGGACTGATGACAGACATGTATCATCCAGATTCAGCATACATCAGTTGGCGTAGCGGCCACAATGGGTTGGCCACCTTTGATCTGTACACCCGCACGGCTCCATTTGGCGGGGCCTACCTGCTCGTGGCTGGGCTGGAGGCGGCGCTAGAATTTGTGCAGGCCTTTCGCTATACCGAGGAGGAACTAAAATTCCTCGCACGTATTCGCGATTACGACAGCGCCTTTCTTGATGAGTTGGCGCAACTGCGCTTCACCGGTGAGATCCTGGCGCTCTCGGAAGGCATGATCGCCTTTCCTAACGAGCCGATCTTGCGCGTCACGGCACCGTTTCGCGAGGCCATCCTACTGGAGGCGGGCCTGTTGCAGGCCATGAACCTCTCCACGCTGATCGCCACGAAGGCCTCACGGGTCGTCTATGCCGCCGAGCATGGTCATCCGCGCCGGGTGGCAGAATTCGCCTTCCGGCGCGCGCAGGAGCCGCTGACAGTAGCGCGCGCGTCGTATATCGGAGGCTGTGCCAGCACATCGCTGCTCAATGCCGCCTTTGAGTTTCGCCTACCGGCCACCGGCACGGTGCCGCACGCGTTGATCGAACTATTCCCCAGCGAGGAAGAGGCCTTTGAAGCCGTCGCCGAGGCCTACAACCGCTACACCCTGCTCCTCGATACCTACAACACGCGCCATGCTACCCACACTGCCATCGCTGTCGCGCTGCGCTCGCAGGAAACGTTGGGGCATACGTTGGCAGCGGTGCGACTGGACAGCGGGGATATCGTCGCCGACAGCATCTACATCCGCGAGCAACTGGATAAAGCCGGCCTGACCAACGTGCGTATTCTGGCCAGCGGCGACCTGGACGAGTGGAAGATCCTCGAACTTCTGGAAGCCGGAGCGGCCATTGACTCCTTCGGAGTTGGCACCTCGCTGGGAATTGGAGCGGGGTCAGCGGAACGCGGCATTGAAGGCGGCGCGCTCGGCGGCGTCTATAAGGAAGTCTGGTATGTCGATGAGGCGGGGACCGAATATCCCAAAGTCAAGATCGCCGGAGAGAAATCTACCTGGCCTGGGAAAAAGGAGATCTATCGCCATCCGCACTGGGAGGAGGACATCGTTCAACTTGCGCATGAGCCACACCCGTCCGGCTACAGCCGGCTCCTCAAGCCGGTTATGCGCAACGGAGAGATGATTCCTGGCAGCTTGCCCCCGCTCTCTGAGATTCGCGAACTGGCGCAACAGAACCTGCAAGCGTTGCCTGAGCGCTATCGCGTCCTCGCTCCTGAGCAGCCCTACCCGGTACGCTTCAGCGAAGGGTTGCAGGCCCTCCGCATGCAAGCAGCCCAATTAGTCAGCAGAACCATGTAGCAGACGTCCCGTAGCGCGTGGCTTGCCTCGCCGTCCTGGTGGTAACAGGACGGCGAGGCAAGCCA
>JBDTHH010000432.1:0-13378 GCA_039937055.1 Ktedonobacteraceae bacterium
CTTCCCCCTGTTGTGGACCATGAACAGCAATGGGGGCGCCCAGCGAGAAAAAGTAGAGATTGGCAGCATGGAGGGGTCCCTGGGCCATGCCCCAGAGCGTCAGAAACTGCCAATCGCCCTGCATACAGATATTGTGTTGCAGCAAAGGCACGGAGAGAGGTACGTAGGCCAGGAGGCAATAGAGCACGAGCAACGAGAGACTCAGCCCGATGGCGGCAGCGATAAGTCCGCCTATGATCGTCCCAGCGAGTTGCATACGAGGCATGGTGCGTATATAGCGGTGCAACCTGTGCCGCCAGTGACCTTGCGCAAGCTTGAGAGAGGCACCCAGCATTCCAAAGAGTGCGCCCCATAGTAACCCGAAGACAACGAGCGTAGGCACATCCACGCTCAACGTGTCAGCGATTCCTGGCTCCCCGCCGGCAATGACGCCATTCACCTGAGAGGTAATTATCAAAAGCAAGATAGTATAGGGAAGAGCGACCGCCGCTCCGCGCAGGAGGCTACTCTGGATACGATTCTGGACATCCGTGCAGGCGGCGATAAAGCCTCCCAGCATCAGGAGAAGTGCGGGGAGCACCAGCAGGCCATGAAGGGGCGCAAATGAACTGCCGTTGGCTGTCGTTGTACCATTCCCATACTCCACATGTATACCGGCGCCATGCGCTACGAGAAACAATTCTAGACCATCTCTAAACGTGTTATGCAAAGCTACAATACTTAACGCCCGGTCAGCATTATCTTCGCTGACAAATGTAACAGGCCCTGGCGTGTTCGGCACCAGCGCATGCGCCCCAGCTAGCAGGAACCAGCTAACAACGATACCCGCGACAAACGCGAGCACGCTCCCCAAGAGCACCCCGAACAACGCATTTTGCGCCAACTGAGGATGAAAGATCCGCACCATGAGCCGCTGCATCCTGTTAGCCGCCGGGAGCTGCGAAGGAACCGTAGCCGGTACCCAGGCGGGCTGGGACCAATCGGGCGAAGATTGCGGCAAGCCTATGACCGTTGAAGGCGGAAGTGCGCTATTGTTCAGGGGCATAGTAACAGTGTGGTGAATTGGTAGCGTGTCAGCGATAGGTCCCGGTGACTGCTGTGCCTGCTTACCACAACGATTACAGAAAACAGCATCCTCTGGAAGCGTTTGACCACAGTTCATACAATGCATATTCAACCAACCATCCTTTCCAAATTTCCCGTCAACAACGACACTCAATAGAGTAGGTCAGCGAGTTTTTAACTAAAAAATTGTGCAAGCAATGATAATAGCATAGCCTATATTACCTTGGTACTATTTTTAAATAAACCTCGATAATAGTTGCGCTCATGTGTTTTATAGCATAATATAATGCAGACTACAAGACTTGGTAGGAGGTTCAGCCATATTGTCTCTTTGTTTATGTAGTTACGCATAGATATAGCAAGGAGGCAGAGAATATAACACGATGTGACCGGGTGGTACATCTTCATTGGGTGTTTTGTTGTTGAAGTATAGTAGAACAGGAGCGTACCATGTCGATTCATTGTCCTCGTTGCACTTATGACAACCCCGACCAATCGAGCTTTTGTATCCGTTGTGGGGCGACGTTGCAGGGAGGTAGCGCCTATAACCAGACCTTTACGCCTGGACAAACGTCTTTCGCCACAGGCTCACCTGGGCCCGGCGCCCAACAACAGCAGGCGTTTGCTGCTCAGGCAGTCCCTAACCTTCAGGCTTCTCAGGCAGCGACATCTTCGGTGGCGCTGGCGCCTCCCGCCCAGGGTCTAGGCTCATTCCGGCGCGCCTTCGCCGGGCATGGTACGCTTATCAAGCATCACTCCTGGCTCCTGAATGGTCAGCAATCAAACGCCTTAGCGGTACGCCAGGCGATTATGGAGAAGATCGGGCAGCGCAACCTGGATAATCTCAGTCTCATGCAGCAAAATCTGACCGATCAGAGTGTAGTGGAAGAGCGGCGCGATTATATCAAGGTGAAGCGGAAAGTGGCAACGATGTTTATTTACGTCGCCCGCGCCGGTCAGGACCTGTACATCTCACGAGCCACTACGGTGCTACCAGCCTTTAGCATGCTGCGCATCATCGTCCTGGGCCTCATTCTGCTGGGGATTTTCTTGCCGTTGTGCAATATAATTGCTGGTGTATCGTCCGCATCGTCCGCATCGTCTGGCTACGCTAACGCAGCTGCGACCGCTACCGGGACCGTGTTAGCGCTGTGGGGAGTTTTCATGTTCTTCTTTGGCCTGCCTTTGCTCTGGCTGCTGCTTTTAGCGCTGGGCCGTTCGATTACATCTTTCATCCTCGACAAAGATCTGTGGGTGCTGCTGCGTCCGAACAGGCTAACCGAATTTCAAAGGGACGACATTGCTTTGCTGGAGCACGAAACCGACGATATTATCAAGGATGCCCTGAAGCAGCTTAATCTGGATGCTGACAAGATTGTGCCTCCCACCGATGGCTACCAGGCAAAGAGTCGTATTCGCCTGATCTAAGCAAAAGGATATGGCTATGGCAAGTACATCTCTCTTTATACACTTTATAACGCGAGTGGGGAGTGCGGAACCAGAAGCGCTGCTGGGATTTTCATTCCCGGCAACGGCAAAAACCAGCTTAAACGAGCAGGCGCATCTGATAAGCGATCTATGGAATAGCGGCGTCTCCGCCTGGGATCTGCGTTTCGTCAAGATCAGCGACACGGCCGACATGGCTACGGGCCTGCTCTGCCGGCTCGTGCGCCCACCGCAGGTGCATCCCGGCGCGTTCTATGACTATTGTCAGGATGTGACCGGCTACATCCAGCTGTTGTTCAAAAAGTTCGGCTATGAGCTAACCCCTTTTGTCGAGCAGGCAGCGCTCATGAGTTTCCTCTCGCCCTTCGATTTTCGCTCCCATGCCGAAGTAAGGCGGTATGAAGAAGAGTTGGCCATTGAAGATACGTATACGGTATCGAATGTGTATGTCACCTATCCCTGGACATGGGCCGGTCAAAGTCGCCAGCACCTCTTCGAGGTCCTGCGCCAGCAGCCAGGCAAATGTCTTGTCAGCATCTGCCTGGAACCGACGCGGCTCAATACTCAAGAGCATACCCTTTTGAACCATGCCACCTCCGGGCAAGTGCGAGAGGTGTTACGGCATGGTGGTCCGCATGGCAAAAGAGTGCTCAAGATTTACGAGAACTTTATCAGCCAACTGCGCCAGCCATACCTGTTACGTATCGGGCTGGCCGCCTCTTCACAGTCGCAGGTGGCACAGGTTGGGCAGGCACTGATCGACGGGCTAGATACCGGGGAGCCTGAGACCCGGCCTGTGCTCCAGTTTCCTAATCATCCTTATGAGTGGCAGGCGGCCAGCCGCAGTCTTCAGCACCTGGCATGGGTGCCCTGGGGCAACATCCGTATCAATAATCCCCAGACCGCGCGCCTGCGTTCCCTGGTGGATAGCCGGGAGGCCAGCATGGTCTTTCGGCTGCCGGTAGTCCAACCGGCCGAGACAAAGGCATCACAGATCAAGGTATTGTTTACTTCCTCCAACCCTGTCGGAACACCACAGCTACGCCTGGCAAGCGAAGAGCGCATCATCCGGGAAGCGATTAAGCTCAGTCGCCACCGGGATCGCATTGAGCTGAGTACCTGCCCCGCCTCCACAATCCATGATTTCCGGCGTTCCCTGCTTGAGAACGAGTTTCAGATCGTGCATATTGCCGGACACGGGACAGACGAAGGCCTCGTCCTGGAAGATGACCAGGGGCGGGCCCGCATGATCCCGCCAGATGCCCTGGCGGACCTCCTCAAAAGGTATAGCAAGACGCTGCGCTGCGTTGTTCTCAATGCTTGCTATAGCATCTCACAGGCACAACTTATCACACCAGGTATCCCTTTCACGATTGCTATAGAAGGGCAGGTGGGCGATGCAGCGGCTCGTGAGTTCGCGCGCGGATTCTACGATGCTATCGGAGCGGGCAAGGATTTTGCGTTTGCCTACGAGGAAGGCTGCCTGGCAGCAAGATTGGCGGCCTCGCACTCACTATTCAACGCCAGGCTCTTCACGCCGTAACTGACCCATGGGAGATACTACCTATGGCGAACGCCTGGCGTGCGAGCTTCTCTCGCGCACATGGTACAATCTGCATATAGAGGTAATACAATTTTGTTAGCTTGTATATACTTATTTTGATGCGAAGAGCCGTTCTTTTAGCAAAAGAGCGTGCTCTGTGAGGCATAATCAAGCGCGTCCGCTAGCATTCGTTAGGGCTGCTAAGAGGATAAAGTATTTTCATGAAGAGAAAGTCGCCGTCACTCGTGACGAAATATGTGCCACAGCGTTCTCTCAGGATGGTCGTCCAGTTCTCGCTGCTCAGCCTGCTCATCGTACTCGCCGGGGGCCTGGCCCTGCTGTGGGAGATGCAGCAGGGTGGACAGAGCAGCAGGGCGAGCGGCGCGAGCGTCGTTGGCGCTCCTACGTTACCGGCGGCGACCGTGGATAAGATCTTCGCGCGCATGGGTAGCCCGATGGCCGGTACTGGCAAGATTGTCGCGCTGGCGTCGAGCCGCACCAATATCGACGATGCCTTCGCGCTGGCCGTGTGGTGGACCGAGACAAACGATGGGCAGGCGGGCGTGGGCATTTCGGACCGCAACCCCGGCGGCGTACGCAGCAGCGCCGGTTATCCTACCGACCACGGCGCCTACACAATCTATCCCTCCTATTCGGCCGCTATTAACGACTGGTTCAATATCGTCAGGTCTCGCTACATCAATCGTGGCCTGACCAGCGTGTACACGATCGCACACCCATATGTCGGCACCTCCACTTCTGGATTGTGGGCCGGCAAAGTCGTCAACCTGATGAACCAGTACCACGGCGAGGCACCAGCTCGACCGCTGAAGCCCAAAGCGACCGCTACCCACGTGACCCTGGCGAGCAAATTTGGCTCCGAGAGCCATCAGGCGACGCATAGCCAGCACACGCAAACTCAACAGAACACGGCCAGCTCAACCGCTGTGTCGCCCGCCCGCAGAGTAGCAACCGTGCAGCCACAGAGCGCACCGCCCCTATCGCGTTCGCTCGAACTGTTGCTGGCCGGCTGCGGCCTCTTGCTGGCGCTGGCTATCGGTCTGCTAGGGTGGAGAGTGGGACGCGATCTTCCCGCGCCCGCGAGTGAAACCTATGCCTGGAGCGCGCCGGAGTTACCCGTCACCTCTGCCCTGAACATGCCACTGGCGCAGTTTAACCCCGTTACTCCCGCGCCCGTTGTGGATACCGGGACCCTGGACCCGCTGCCGATCCTGCCAACTCGCCACTCACAGTTTCCTGCCCGGCCGCTGCCCGCACGCTTCCAGGAGCGCGAGACCGAGGCCCAGCTCCCCGTACGCCGCATTATTCTGCTGCCCGGCCACCTCTCCACTGAGGTCGAGCAAGTACACGGTGATAGGGTAGCCGTACCCGTGGAAGAGCACGTCCCAGGCCTGTTGAGCCGTTACAGGAGTCCGCAGGCATAGGCGCACCATGACAAAAAAGCTCGACCAGATCTGCCCTTCCCCTTTGGGTCGCGGCACCTCAACATCAAGAGCCTCCTCGCGCTGATATACGCGCTCCCCCTTGAAGTTGGCGTGGCCGAGGCGTTACAATTATTGCAGCTTCCACTCGAAGGCGTGCATCACCGGGGAGGTGACGACGCCTGGAACATCGCGGCCATCCTGGCCGCCATCCTGCGGCGCGCCAGAGGTTCTTTCGTTACATAGTGTCCTCTATTTTCAGCGGGAGAGTATCATGAGACTGAGCCGGGACGAGATACGGGCCAGGTTGCTGACCCAGGCGGAGACGGTGATCGATGATATCCTGGCGTGGGAGGCCGGACAGAGCAAACTGTCACTTGTGGAGGCGGAAGATGCCGCGCTGCCGGTATGGCACACGTTTGGCGAGCAGACGGCTCAATTGCTCGTCGATCAGCGCGAGGAACAGGCGGTTATCGAACTGGAACCCTGGGACAAGATGCGCCCGCCGGAGGCCGAGGCCGACGTAGCCATAGAGATTATCGATCTTCCCCAGCATAACCAGTTCAGGACTCCGGCGCTGCTTAGCACTTTGGGAACGTTTTTCTCTCCTCACTGGCGCACCCGGCGGCTGGTCGTCGTGGCCGGCATCGTGCTCCTGGCGCTGCTGGTGGTCGTCGCCAGCGTGCCTGACACGCGTAACCGGGTGGCCTGCGTATTCTTCCCACCAACACCTGCTGCTATTCCCGCTTCCGCCGATTCCCAACCGGCATCCTCCCAAAGCATTCAAGGGGGGGCGATCATAGTTGATGGCACGCCCGCACCTGGCGAACTGCCGGGCGCCTGGAGCATGGCAAACGGCACGCGCGTATTTGTCTACGGCGGCACGCTGGTGACAGCCCCGCAAAATTGCGTAGGGCAATCTCACCTCAGCACTTTTGATGCGCCTACCTTCCCGTCCGGCATCGGCAAAGACCCTCTCCGGATTACAGGTTTTAGCGGATCGCGAGCCACGCTCATCAGTCAGGGTGCGCACCAGCATATCGCGGGCTATGGTTGGGCGTTCTCGATCACGCTGGTTGTCAAGAAAGGTTTCCCCGGCCCATTCTTCCTGACAGGCATGGGCCAGGATGCTGGCACGCCGCTCTGGTTCGATAACCTGGCCCCGGCCACGGGCAAGACGAACACGCTGGTGCTGGACACCGATTATACAGGGATGCAACCACAAAAAAGCGACCAGCAATGGCAGGCCTGGAAGGTAACCATGTACGTGCGAAACGCCGACTGCTACTCCCTCACAGCTCACTGGCCCGGAGGCCAGTGGGGCGAGGTCGTAGCAGCCGGCAGTTGATGGAGCCCTTACAAAATCTTGACCATGCATTAGAGGGTAATTTGGAGCATTGGTGTACTTGTGTTACAATGGAAGTATAGTATGGCATGTACCTGGCCCTGGCTTTGTTACCTCCTATCCACCACGCCCGTTACTACATAGGGCAGGAGTTGAAGTAGCTCATTAGCAAGCAATTTATTCTCCTTATTGAGTTTCTTGAGTAACTGGGACGTCGTAAGAGTGGTAAAGCGTACACCTCCTTCTTTGCATCAATATATAGGCAGTTGTAAAATTCCACATTGTTAGAAAAAGATTATTTGTGTGTAGGCGGTACCATCTTTAGATAGTATGTTGAAATGTAATACAATTTGGGGCCAGTAGAGTATTAATTAGTAGAGTCATATGTGGGATTTCTCTTGTTGTGTAGAGGGAAACGAAGGGGTGTGAGATATGTCAAATGAAGATCAGACGAGAATGCCTGCAAAGCTTCCTGTAAATAGCCGCGCCGCAGCGGCGCAGCGTATAGATGAGCGGCCACTAAGGTCGGCACCGGGGGCCTACTATGCCGTGCCTCATACAAATCCGTATCCACGGGGGTGGCGCACACGCCGCTACCTCAAGCGCCGGAATCTACGCCGGAGCAATCTACAGTATGCCGCGACAGACCGTATCGGTACACAGTGGACCATGCTGCCGATGGCTCTAGGTTCGCTGCTCGTCGTGCTTGTCCTCGGCTCGTTCCTGGTCGCGCTGACGGGGGTCATTGCCTCCACGCAGCAGCGCTATCAGCAAAGAGTCATTACCCTGGTGGACATCTTGCCGAAAGATAACCTGAAGATGTACGACATGCACGGCACGCTGCTCTACCAGATAACCAGTCAGGGGCTACAAACCTCGGTGCCGCTTTCGCAGGTCTCCCCGCATCTTATGCATGCTGAGATTGCTATTGAGGATCAATACTTCTGGACAAATCCTGGCTACGATATTACTGGCATCGTGCGGGCCGCGTTAGACGATCTGACGCATGGACACATCGTGTCCGGAGGAAGCACGATTACGCAGCAGTTAATCAAAAATACCATTGTGGGCAACCAGGATACCGCCATTCGCAAACTGCAGGAGATCATCCTGGCGCCCCAGGTGACGCGGTATTATACCAAGCAGCAGATCATTTCCATGTATCTCAACACCATCTACTATGGGGAGCAGGCATACGGCGCAGACGCGGCCGCGTTCACCTACTTTGATTTGCAGGATACCCCCAAACAGAGCGCGGCCGCGCAGCTTGATATTGCCCAGGCGGCTATGCTGGCAGGCATCCCCAGTTCGCCGGTCGCCCGCGATCCCCTTCTCCATCCGCAGGCCGCGCTCCAGCGTGTCAAAGAGGTCCTATTGGCAATGGAGCAGCAGGGCTATATTACCTATGAACAGGAACTGGCCGCGATTGTCGAGGTGCAGCAGCCGCACTTCTTGCATCGTGGTGTCATTCAGAACAACAACCTGGCGCCGCATTTCGTCAACTACGCAGTGAATGAACTGGCGACCACACTACATGTGAAGTCCGCGGACCTGGCGCGTACCGGCCTACTTGTCTCTACTACGCTCGATCTGCCGCTGGAGGATAAGGTCCTGAAGATCGCGCAGGGTCACATCGCGGAACTGGCGAAGGCGCATCATATGTCGAATGCCGCCGTGACGATGATCGATTACCACAACGGAGATATCCGCGTGCTGTTGGGCAACATCGACCCCAACAATCCGCGCACAGGGGCCTTCGATGTGGCCTCACAGGGATTCCGCCAGCCCGGATCATCCTTCAAGCCGTTCATCTATGCCACCGCCTTCGCGCAGGGCGTCAGTCCTGGTTCGCCGGTGGTGGATGGTCCGCTGACGATCCCCATGTGTTGCGGGCTGCCTGCCTACTCTCCTCAAAACTACGATCTGCGCTATCACGGCCTGATCTCGTACCGGCACGCGCTACAGAATTCGTTTAACATCCCGGCGGTAAAGTTACTGGTCAAGACCGGCGTTGACAGCGCGTTGCACACGGCTCAGGCTATGGGCATCAAGAGCTACGAGGGCACGCCAAATTATACGATGGTGCTGGGAACGCTCAGCGTTCACCTGCTTGACGAGACCGCGGCCTTTGGCGTGTTTGCCAATGGCGGTGTGCGTGTGCCTGCCCATGCCATCGCCAGCGTGATGGACACCCAGGGCCGCCTGGTGTATCGCTTCGCGTCGAATGGCGCGCGTGTGATCAGCAAGCAGGTCGCCTTTATGATCACCAATGTGCTCAGCGACAACAATGAGCGCACCTTCGAGTTCGGGAAGTGCAGCGCCCTGCTGCTGTACAGCAACACGACGACCCAGTGCTACCAGGGCAATCCTGGCACCGTTCGTCCGGCAGCCGCCAAGACCGGAACCTCGCAGGATTTCCGCGATAACTGGACGGTTGGCTACACGAGCGACTATGTGATGGGCGTGTGGGCGGGCAACAATGATAACTCGCCGATGGTCAACGTGACGGGCGTGGACGGCGCCGCCCCCATCTGGCACGACTCGCTGCTGCTGGCGGAACAGGGCCAGCCCGTCTCGGACTTCCAGACCCCCAGCGGCCTGGTGAAGAAGACGGTGAGCTATCCAGGTATTACGACGACCGATTGGTATCTGAAGTAATTTGACTCACAACGCTTTAGTGTTCGCGTGGCCCTTCGCTAAGCAGGTTAACGGCGTGCGGTAGAACGGGTAGGATGCATTCCAGGCACTCTCTGACGGCTTTGGGGCTGCCCGGCAGGTTGATGATGAGCGTATGTCCACGGGTGCCTGCGACGCCGCGCGAGAGCATGCCAAAAGGTGTATGTTGCAGGCTGGCGGCGCGCATGGCTTCGGCGATCCCTTGTGCCTCGCGCTCAATGACCGCCCTGGTGGCCTCAGGTGTCACATCGCGCGGGGCCAGGCCGGTCCCGCCAGTTGTGAGCACCAGGTGCAGGTGTTTATCGTCGCTCCAGTCGCGCAGGATGGCTTCGATCTGCTCGCGCTCGTCGGGGACGATGGCGCCCGCGCTAACGACAGCGCCTGGCAAGGGCGCGACCAGGGCACGGATGGTCTCACCGCTGGTGTCCTGGCGCGCGCCCTGCGCGCTGCTGTCGCTGATCGTGAGCACTCCGATGGTAATCATATGGCTAACCTCGGGGGGTCAGTTCGCGCATGAGGGCGCCGATCTGACGCCGCGAACCGTAGAGCCAGACAATATACTCGTCTGGCAGGTCTTCCTCCTCCACCAGGCACTGCATCTCCAGGGCCAACTTGCGCGCAATCGCCAGCAACTGCCCGCGCTCGGCCTCGTTGCGGCTATGTGTGCTCAATGCCAGACGGCCCAGGCGCTCGTCGGCGCTCAGGCTGGCATTAATCAATTCATGCAACTGGTCAGTGCCGAAGATCACGCGCAGGGGCGGGATCTCCGAGGCACCCGCTACCTTGCTGGAGACCTCCTCCGGCTGCGCCTCTTGCTCATCCACGACGCGCATATACACATCGCGCAGCTTTTCCAGGATGATCTGGCGCGCCTCCTCAGGCGCATCGGCCTCTGGATGAACATAGGCCAGCAGGTTATGAGGCACATCGGAATACACAAAAGGCCGCACGGTCGCCGCGCGGCGTCCACACGATGGGCAGGTTGCCACATTCAAAAGACCGGCCAGTACCGCGTACCGCAGGCGTGGATCTTCCACCACGTTGACGTATTCATAGACCGGGCTGTCGAATACCTCACCACATGGGCAGGAAAATGTGCTATTCGTTGAACGAGATAGATGCGATATACTGATAAGGAATCCTCTTTCCTATGAACAAAACTGTCAGCTAAACACAACGTGATACTCTGAATAAGTATATCATTTTTTTCGAGGATCGCATTGTTTGCTGGTCTACTCAACAGGGCTTTCCCATTCTTTGCTGTGCCGCCTGCGACGGAAGGAGGGGGAGGGAATGGGTGGGGAACACCCCACACCCCGGCAGGAGGACCGCGAGTCCTCCTGCACCTCCTGCTTGAGAAGGGGAAAGCTCTGGTCTACTCAAGCTCGGTATCTTCTGGTAGAGGTGGAGGACGGCGAGGAACAGGTGAAGATTGGATAAGGGAGGTCGTCGTTGAGCCATACAAGAGGAAGAGGTCGAGAAGTCGATCAAGCTGATCTATAGCGGGAATGTACACCTTAAGCACAAAGCAGTCTTCACCCGTCACGCGGTGGCATTCCACGACTTCAGGGATCTGCTGAGCCAGTTCCGCGATTTTGGGAAGTTGGCCTGAATTCGGGCGAATGCGAATGTAAGCGGCAATGGGCAGTCCAAGCGCCGCGGGATTCACCTCCAGGCGATACCCTTGAATCACTCCTGCGTCCTCTAAACGACGCACGCGCTCGGTGACAGCAGGCGACGACATTCCGACCCGGCGGCCCAGTTCCGACATGGTCAAGCGCGGATCGCACTGGAGTTCTTCCAGCACCCGAAGATTGATGTAGTCAATCTCATCGTGCAACGATAAAGTAAAGAGCCGCTTTTTCTTCAAATCTTGATGCATATGATCGCTATCTCCTTCAATTTGCCATGTATTTTCGCTGAACTCCATTGTACCATAGAGGAGGATAAAATCAATACAAGGAGACGCTATGTTTCACGTAAAAAAAACGGCCGCGACGACCAGCATTCCGCCACATGTGTTCTTTTTCGTGAGTGCCGTTTTCCACTACCTGGGGCCTGCATTCGCGGTGCTGCTCTTCTCCAGCGTCTCAGTCCTGGGGGTGGCATGGTTCCGCATCGCCAGTGCCGCTGTGGTGTTTGCGTTGTGGCGTCGACCGTGGTGCATGTTCATGGCGATATCATGGGGCCAGCGTCGCATTTTGCTCGCGTTGGGAGTGGTGCTTGCTCTTATGAATGCTTGCTTCTATCTTGCGATTAGCCGCATCCCCCTGGGAACCGTGGGAGCCATCGAGTTCCTCGGCCCCATCATGCTTGCTGCATTGGGCGCACGCACCTCGCGCAACATCATCGCCTTCCTGCTGGCGGCAGGGGGTGGCTGGCTCTTAACAGACGTGCGGTTCGGCGGCCAGCCACTTGGGTTTGTGTTTGCCTTCGCCAATTGCGCCTTTTTCATGCTCTACGTAGTGCTTGGTCATCGTATCGCCCAGGATGGAGGCGCCACAGGCATTGATCGGCTGGGGGCATCCATGCTCATAGCGTTCGTCGTCATCACCCCGATTGGAATCACTGGCGCCTTGCCCGCCATAGCGCAGCCACTCCTGCTCCTGGCAGGCATCGGTGTCGGCGTCTGCTCGTCGGTCATCCCATATGTGAGCGATCAACTCGCCATGGCCCGGCTGCCCAGAGCGACGTTCGCGCTCTTACTCTCCTTACTACCAGCATCTGCTGCCATCATTGGGGTGATTATCTTGCGTCAGATCCCCACACTGCTAGAGATTGCAGGCATTCTCCTCGTCGCAGGTGGAGTCGCACTGCATAAAGAGTCTGAGGTATTACCCAAAGACCGCCTAAAAAGCATACAATCTACGTAAAGAAGGGACGAACATCGTATGACACTGAAATTTGGAGTGCTGGTTCCCCAGGGCTGGACGATGGATCTGGCACATATCAAGGACCCTATAGAAGCCTACGAAACCATGACAAGCGTTGCTCAAACGGCTGACGAGGTGGGTTTCGCTTCCGCCTGGCTTGTTGACCACTTTCACACGATCCCTCACCCCTCGCAAGAAATGACGTTTGAGTGCTGGACGAGTGTGGCTGCGCTGGCGCGCGATACCAGAAACATCCGCATTGGTCAGATGGTGACCTGTAATAGTTATCGCAACCCGGCGCTCCTGGCAAAAATGGCGAGTACCGTCGATGTGCTCTCGCATGGTCGCCTGAACTTTGGCATTGGGGCGGGCTGGTTGGAACACGAATATCGCGCCTATGGCTATGCGTATCCTGATGCGCCGGAGCGTCTGCGTCAGTTGCGCGAGGCGGTTCAGGTCATTCTGGCGATGTGGAAAGAGGAAGAGGCGCACTTCGAGGGCATCTATTATCAGGTCCGTGGCGCCATAAATCAGCCCAGGGGTGTTCAGAAACCACATATCCCGTTGCTGATCGGGGGCGACGGCGAGAAGGTGACGCTCAAGCTAGTGGCGCAGTACGCCAATGCCTGCAACGTGGGCGATGATCCGACCACTATAAAGCAGAAGCTAGCTGTGCTCAAAGGTCATTGCACAAACGTGGGACGTGATTACGAGAGCATTCATCGCACGTCAACCACACTCTGTCTCATAGCTGACAGTGATGAGTTGGCGCTGGCGCTCCTGCCTGCTGAACGCAAAGCCACGCTTGGAGAGAGGGTGGCGACCGCTCTGATTGGCAGTCCTGAGACGATTCGGCGGCGTCTGGCTGCCTATGAAGACGCAGGCGTGCAGGAGTTGCTGATACGTTTTATCGATGGGACCAACCTGGAGGCTATGCGCCGCTTCGCGAAAGAGTTCATTATGTAGGGTGGATGCCCTGGGAGCCGGC
>JBDTHH010000433.1:0-3978 GCA_039937055.1 Ktedonobacteraceae bacterium
CTTTGCCGGAGGCAGCAGAGAACACAGCCCGATATATTCGCCGGCGCTCACAGCCACAAAGTAGGCCTCCGGCAGGCGCAGTTCGTCCTCCACGAAGGCTTCATAGCCAATATCTGTCCGTTGCAGCGCGGGTGGGAACGGCACATCGGCCATAAGTTGCGCGTTTAAGGTATAGAGCTTCTGATCGCGCTCTGCATCATCCACCATAGCATTGGCCGCTTTGATCTCGATGCCCTCCGCTTGCAAACGTGCTTCCAGTTCGCGATACGGAGCCTCATCATTTGCATCTTCAGGATAGCAGGAAGTACATAGTTCTAGCAAGCCCCTACCTCTCCTCTATCAACTTATGGTAGAATTGCAATACCAGCACCAAACACGGGTCGGGGTTTTAAATGACCAGCAAGGATCAGCCACCCATGCCTGAGCAAGAACAGCGCAGCGACAAAGACGCTCCCCTGCGTCAGGATATCCATATGCTTGGAGATGCCCTGGGGCGCGCGATCCAGCAGCACGGCGGGCTTGCCGTCTTCGAGACGGTCGAACGGCTGCGCCAGAGTTGCAAAAGCCTGCGCGACTGCACCGAAAAGTTGAGCCAGGCCAGTGCGGCGGACCTGGCAGTTCACTCAGCCCTGCAAGATGAAATTGCGGCCCTGGACGCGGAGATCACCGGGATCGTCGAGCAGTGTGACCTGAACACGGCCATCGCCGTGATTCGCGCCTTTAGCTTTTATTTTCATCTCGTCAACACCACCGAGCAGTATCACCGCATCCGTCGCCGGCGCGAGCACGAGGCCAGCCAAGCAGCGACTCCCCAGCGCGGCTCGCTTAACGCGCTTGTCGAGACGTTCCGCCAGCAAAACCTGGATGCCGGGGCCATTCAACAACTCCTGGACCATCTCTCGATAGACCTGGTGTTCACGGCCCACCCCACCGAGGCCACGCGCCGCACGCTGATCATCAAGGCGCGCCAGGTGGCCGACCTGCTGGAGGCCCACGACCGCGAAGTCAAGGTGCCGGCAGGAAGATTGAGCGCGCGGCAGCAACAACGCGCGGTTGAAAGCACCATCGCGCTCCTGTGGCGCACTGATGCCGTGCGCCACGTCCGCCCGCAGCCGCAGGACGAGATCAAGATGGGCATCTACTACCTCGATGAGGTGCTGTATGACGCCGTGCCCGCACTCTACGCCGAGCTAGAAGAGTACTTGGCGTTGTATTCCCCACAGGGGCAGTTGCGTGTACCGTCCTTCCTGCAGCTCGGCTCCTGGATTGGCGGGGACCAGGACGGCAATCCATCCATAGGGCCTGAAACGATGCTGCACGCGCTTCGCCTGCAACAGGCCAGCCTGCTCAAGCATTATCGCGCCTCCATCGATGCCCTGGCGCGCGAATACACCCAGGCCCTCAGCCATTGCACGATCACCACAGCCCTGAAAGACTCCATCGCGAGAGACGCCGCCAACATGCCCGATTACGATCAGGAGCTTGGCTCTGCCACACGCCTGGAACCCTACAGGCGCAAGCTCTCGTTTATGTGGAAGCGCCTGGGCGCGACGCTGGCGGCAACCAATAAGCACCTGCGCAACGACGCCGGCACCGATAGTGAGGGCAGCGACACAGCGGCCAGCGTCGCTATTGCCTACCGCCATCCCACAGAGTTACTGGCCGACTTCGAACTGGTGCGCGCAAGCCTGCTGGCGGACGGGGAACACGATGTCGCACATGGTCAACTTGCCGCGCTGATCCGCAGGGTGCAGGTCTTCGGCTTTCACTTCGCGGCCCTCGATGTGCGCCAGCACAGCGAACGCCACGCCGCCGCGCTCTCCGAACTGCTGCGCGTGACCGGCCTCTGCCAGGAGGAATACAGCACGCTCGCAGAAGAGAAGCGCGTAGGCCTGCTGGAGAAGTTGCTAAACGACCCGCGTGTGCTGCCACGCCACACCCTGAAGCTCAGCGCGGAGACCCGCCACATCCTGGCTACCTTCGACGCCATCCGGCAGGCGCGGGCAGAACTGGGGCCGGCGGCGGTTACCTGCTACATCATCAGCATGGCCCGCAGCCTGAGCGACCTGCTGGAGGTGCAGTTCTTCTGTAAAGAGGCCGGCATCGCTAGTCTGCCCATCGTGCCGTTGTTCGAGACCATCGACGACCTGCGCGCCTGTGCAACGGTCATGGAGTCGGCCTTCGCGCACCCCCTCTATCGCGCGTGGGTGGAGAAGCAATGTGATCGCCAGCAACAGGTGATGCTCGGTTACTCGGACAGCAGCAAAGACGGCGGCATCCTGACCTCCAGTTGGGAGCTATACCAGGCCCAGAGCAGGCTGGCCGGGGTGGGACGGCGTCACGAGATTGTCATTACCCTCTTTCATGGACGCGGCGGCGCCATCGGGCGTGGTGGTGGGCCGCTCTACGACGCGATCCTGGGCCAGCCTCCCGGCACGGTCAACGGCCATATACGCATCACCGAACAGGGCGAGATGCTCTCGTTCAAGTACGGCCTGCCCGCCATCGCCGTGCGCAACATGGAGCTTATCGTGACGGGCGTGGTCGAAGCCAGCCTGCCCCAGGATACATCCAGGCCAGCACGCGAGTTCGTAGCGGACACCGCCGCCTGGGAGGCGATCATGGAGAGCCTCTCAACGAGCGCCTATACACGCTATCGCCGCCTGATCTACGACGACCCGGAATTTCTCAGCTACTTCGAGCAGGCCACCCCCATTCGCGAGCTGGGCTGGCTAAATATCGGCTCCCGGCCGGCGCGCCGCGCGCTGGGACACAGCATCGAGGAACTGCGCGCTATCCCCTGGGTCTTCTCGTGGATGCAGAGTCGCTACGTGCTGCCCAGTTGGTACGGTGTGGGGGGCGCCTTCGAGGAATACATTGCGCGCGAGTCTGGCAACCTGGAGCAGTTGCGCGCGATGTATGACTCCTGGCCCTTTATGCGCACCTTCCTGGAGAACCTGCAAATGACGCTCTCCAAAGCCGATCTGCACATCGCCCGCCACTACACCTCGCTGGTCGCTAACCCGACGCTGCGCCAGCGTATCTCAGACGAGATCGAGCAGGAATACGAGCGCACCCGGCGCGTGGTGCTGCTCATCGTCGATAAAGAAGCCCTGCTCGACACCACCCCGGTGCTGCGCCGCTCGATCCAACTGCGCAACCCCTACGTCGATCCCCTGAGCTACTTCCAGGTCGCACTGCTGCGCCGCCTGCGCGCCCTCGGCGACCCGCTTGTGCTGGACGAGGCTCAACGACAGAGCGCGAGCCAGGAGGAGCGCCAGCGCGCGGACCTGACCTACGCCGTGCTGCTGACGATCAACGGGATCGCGGCGGGGCTGAGGAATACCGGGTAACGGGCGCAGGCCAGGGCAGGTTTTTGGGGCGCGATTTCCACGGGTCCATATGTTCGGGGGAGACGTAGGGGCGCCGTTTACAAGCCCGCGCAGACCCGATGGTATTATGATCACACATGGCATGCGCGGGCTTGTAAACGGCGCCCCTACGTCTCGGGCTCGTCTCTCCCGCCTTTTCTGTTACCCTGCAAAAAAACCTACCTTATAGTTGCCATAAAAAACCTACCTTATAGTTGCCATTGTATCAAAAATACTATAGAACTGTCTCCTTTCTGTAGGTATGTCGCGTCAGAGCGGCAAAAACTTACAGGAAAAATTCTGCAGGTATGCATTTTGCAATTGAGCAAGATGCGAGAAACTTTCTCTGATCTCATGTGCTATGCTGGTACAGCAGGTAAATCGTCGTCTCTTTTACGATGATTGGACTAATTAGATGAGTAGAGAGGAACAGGAAACAAGATGGATATGAAACTTGAGCTTGTGCCGGTACCAGTTTCGGATGTTGACCGTGCCAAGGCCTTCTATGTTGAAAAGGTGGGATTTCACGCAGACCATGATGTACAACCTGGGAACGGCATGAGAATTGTCCAGCTAACACCGCCGGGATCGGCTTGTTCGATCGTCA
>JBDTHH010000434.1:0-3733 GCA_039937055.1 Ktedonobacteraceae bacterium
TGACGATCGAACAAGCCGATCCCGGCGGTGTTAGCTGGACAATTCTCATGCCGTTCCCAGGTTGTACATCATGGTCTGCGTGAAATCCCACCTTTTCAACATAGAAGGCCTTGGCACGGTCAACATCAGAAACCGGCACCGGCACAAGCTCAAGTTTCATATCCATCTTGTTTCCTGTTCCTCTCTACTCATCTAATTGGTCCAATCATCATAAAAGAGATGATGATTTACCCGCTGTACCAGCATAGCACATGAGATCAGAGAAAGTTTCTCGTATCTTGCTCAATTAAAATCTTTCAAGAAATTTTCCTGTCGCGCATCTTCTTCTCGGTCACATGAGTGCCGTGGAAAGCCCTCTGCAAAAAATCTCCCCGTGCGAAGATGGTGCCCCCGAGACGTTTTGCTCAGCCAGAGATCAGCATCGCCGGCAACCCAGGCAGTAGCGGCCAGAGAGCCACGACAACGAGTGCGATGATCAGGAGAATCGTAAAGCCTGTCAAAATCTTCAGCGTCTCGCGCAGCACCAGGTGCAGGCCGGCGGGGGCGTCTGTGCGGAATATGCCGGTCAGGGCTACGACGAGCGCTGGCAGGGTCCACAGCGTGATGAGCAGCAAGTGAGGTGCGTGGTGAGGCACGGCGATGGCTACGATGATAGCGTAGGCGCCCAACAGCAGCACCAGGTATAGCGCACGGCCAAGAGAGAGACCAAGCGTCGCGGCCAGGGTGCGCTTGCCGGCCTGCTCGTCACCTTCGGCGTCTCGCATATCGTTGACATGGATCACCGCCGCCGCCAGCAGGCCCAGGGGTACGCTGTAGAGCAGCGCCGTGCGGCTGAACTGGCCTGTCTGCACCATATAGGCGCCCAGAGTGATCAGTGGCCCGAAGATACAGAAAGCGATCAGCTCACCCAGCATCAGCGAGGAGAGCGCCCGCGTGGTCGCGCTGTAGAAGAACGCGCACAACAGGCCGAGCAGGCCGACCAGGAAGACCAGTGGTCCACCGGCCAGCGCCGCGAACAGCCCTGCCAGCGCTCCCAGGCCCAGGACGCTAAAGCCGAAGATGAGGACACGCGTCGGATTGATAAGACCCTGCTGGATGAGCTTGCCCGGTCCCAGCGTATTGCTGGTATCGATGCCGCGCAGGTAGTCATAATAATCATTGATGAGATGCGCGCCAAGCTGAATGAGCAGCACGGCGACGACAGTGGCCAGGAACGGGAGGAGCCGAAAATGCCCGAGAAGCGTTCTGCTTGCCGTGATACTCTCTGTCCAGGCCAGCACAGAGCCGAGCAGCACGGGCATCAACGAGAGCGGCAGATAAGCCGGACGCGTGCCATCCCACCAGATGCGCGCCCATTCGCCCAGGCTGCGGTGGTACTCCGAGGGCTGTACCACAAGGGGACGGGGCATACTCACACGCTGCGTGGCAGCGACCGAGCGCAGAGCGATCTCAGGCTGCAAGGCGCTAATTGTCTGCAACGGCCCCAGCGGTATGGTAGGAACCTCCTCAGCCTGCACGGAGTCGGCAGTGACTACATGCGAAGAGGTAGTCGCATAGACTCTCGGTATCGCTATATCTGTCTCCTGGTTCTTAGAATCTCTGTTTTGCATACGCTCCCCTTCTCAACGTCACAACGGACTGCATAGAGCGAAAAACTACGTAGTGTACACATCTTCATGTACCATCCTACGGGCCAAAAACACATCAGCTTAAGACGTATGTCGCTGCAATGCCTCCTGTAGATTGAGCATGGTGCGCTGCAATTGTGCCTGGCCCACGGCGACGGTGAGATCGCCGCGCGTCTTTTCGAGAATGCCGCGTGTGGCGTCGGTAGTGCGCCGCAGTCCGCCGGTCACCGCTTCGGGAAAGTCTACAGTCGTCAATAGCGCATATATGGTATCCATGGAGGATAGAAGGAGTTCGCAGCGATCGAAGTTTTGATGGCGCAGTTGATCCAGGATATAGCGACGCAGCTCCCCTACCGCTTCTCCTAGCCCATTGAGGTAAGGTGCCCAATCAATGGTGAGGTCAGGGGGCAGGGGGATAGGCTGCTCCTGCACGAGGGCCACGAAGGTTGCGGCCTCGGCATATTCCTTCTGGGCATCTTGCACAAAGCCCGCGTAGAAAATATCCTGGTGATCGCGCAGCTCAGCAGCCATCTCCCGCAGCAGATCGGCCGCCTGCGCCAGAAGCTCTTGCGCGGACTGAAACTGCTGGCGGTGGGCCGCGCGAATACTATTGGCACACTGCCGGATGGCGGCACGCGACTTGGGCAGCGCCCGCTCGCGCGCCGCGTGCTTGAGCGCCAGGTAGGCCAGCGCCTCCCGGCCGATGATCTCCAGATTGTCAGGCATGGGTGTCTATTCCTTACTCTATGCTGCTCGTAGTGTACCATAGAAAACGGGAACAGAACATCCCTATATTTAGCCACTTATTTTCTCTACCATTCGCGTAGGGACCGGGCGCAGACCAGCGGCGCCCCTACACGAAATACCGCGTCCGTGTGGCAGGCCCTTGTGCCTGCGCCCGGTCCCTACGCGAATGGGGGCCACCTCACCGGTTCTAAGGACCCGCTTTATACCAGGCGGCAGACGGCGATCTCTGGTGGGAAGGACAGCGTATCCAGGTCACCGGACCAGAAGAGCTGCTTTATCATCTCGGCAACCGCGTAGAGCAGGTGCTGCATATTGGCATCGCGCCCGCGCTCAAAGGCGGGGCTGCCTTCGTAGCTGGTGAGGGTGGAGAACCAGGTATTCAGGCCTATGTGATCGTTCATGCGCACCAGGTAGATCTCCATCTTCAAGGCCCCGTGCTCAACCGGCACGATAATCCGCAGTTGTGGCACCTGATCGATGATGTCCAGGCGATAGAAGACGCCATAGTGATCGCGCGAGGCCTGAAAGATAGAGACCTCTGGAATGGAGTTGTCATTATGCGGCGCAGGCTCTGGACGATCCATCTTCACTCCTAAATCTGCCAGGAAATTTTCAAGCTGCTCGTCTATATTCATGTTGTTGTCCTTCTCCGTTTGTTCGCTTGTCATCAACGGCACCTGTCCTATTATTCCAAATGGCTAGCCGAAAAACGGTAACATTCCGAAATGCGTAGGAGCACACCATCTTCCCTCTTGCGGCGGCGCACATTTATCTGTACAATCAGCGTATGCACAACCTGGAAGCGCACAAATTGCTAGAGGCCAGTCCGCTGTTTCGTAACCTGCGGCCGCAGGAAGCCGCGGCCATCAGCGCACGGCTGCAACCGGCGAGTTATACACAGGGCCAGCGCATCCTCGAACGCGGGGCCTGGCATGGTCGCCTGCACATTGTTGCCTCCGGACAGGTCAGCGTGCTATTGCGCGAGGATGAGGAGGCAGACGAGGCGCAGAGCGGTGATTCTGTAGACCAGCACCAGGAAAGCAGTGTGAAACAGGTGCCGCGCTCCTACGTTATTGCCCACCTGGGGCCGGGTGAGTGCTTCGGCGAGATGTCGCTCATCACCGGAGAGCCGCCGACGGCGACCATCGTCGCCGAACAGGACACACAGCTCTGGTCCCTGGCGCAGTCCGACTTCCTGACACTCACCGGCACCTGTCCCACACTGCTGCACAACATTAACGCTATCCTATCGCAGCGCCTGGCGCGCGCGAACCGCCAGATCCTCGCCAGCCACAGCGCCGAGCGCATCTGGCTGGCGCTTCTCGCTACCCCCACAGCATCAGATGCGTCCCTTGAGC
>JBDTHH010000435.1:0-3652 GCA_039937055.1 Ktedonobacteraceae bacterium
TACCCAACGCGCACCACAGGCACCGCACAACGCGCAAGCTGGCGATCTCGCCGTACCTGCCGGTCACCGACAAACCATACGACCAGCGCACCTCCATGTATATGCTCGCCGCCAGCATGCATCACGCTCTGAGCAACTACGCGCCACCACACTACCCCACCTTCCCACCTGTACGCCAGTTGAATCCGGCGGCCTCGCCAGCCCTCGAAGCTATCCTCACACGCGCCCTGGTGGAGGACGCGGCCGGCAGGTACCAGAGCTACGCGGACATGCAGAGGGAGCTAAGGCGTCTGCTGTAGCCTGCTACAGGCAGCGCCTCCTGTCAGTGCATTAGCCACGCTGGTCGAGCGGCACATAGGTGACGTTCTTGGGGCCGACATACTCGCCGCGCGGCCGGATCAGGCGATTGTTGGCATACTGCTCCAGCACATGGGCCGTCCACCCTGTGATGCGGCTGGATGCGAAGATCGGCGTATCCAGGTCGATGGGCAGACCCAGCATGTAGTAGACCGAGGCGGAATAGAAGTCCACGTTGGCGTTCAGTCCCTTATGCTCCTTGACATAGTCCTCGATGATGCGCGACATCTCGTACCAACGGCTATCCCCGGTACGCTTGCCCAACTCCTCAGACATGGCTCGCAGGTGTGTAGCACGCGGATCTTCGGTGCGATAGACGCGATGTCCGAAGCCCATCACCCGCTCGTGGTGATCCAGCGCGTTCTTGATGTACTCTTGAGCGTGATCAACTTCGCCGATGCGCTGGAGCATGCGTATCACCTGCTCGTTCGCTCCTCCATGCAGCGGGCCGGAGAGCGTGCCGATAGCAGAAGTGATCGCAGCATACATATCCGCCAATGTGCCAGCCGTCACGCGCGCGGCGAACGTGGACGCGTTCAATTCGTGGTCAGCATGCAGGATTAAGGCGGTATCCAGAACATGGGCATTGTAGGTATCCGGCATCTGGCCAGTCAACATGTACAGGAAGTTCGTCGCGTGATTGTGATCAGACAGCGGCGCGACCGGCTCCTCTCCATGAATCAGGTGCTCCCAGGTCGCGATGATCGTCGTCATCATCGCGGTGAGGCGCACAGCCCGCCGGCGGTTGACTTCGACGGAGTGATCGCTGAGATCAGGATCAAACGCAGAGAGGGCGGAGACGACGGTTCGCAGAACATCCATGGGAGGGGTTTTTGTAGGTAGCAAACGCATAAGTTCGATCACACGACCGGGGAGCGCGCGACTGGCCCACAACTGGCTATTTAACTCTTCAAGCTGCTGGCGCGTCGGCAGGACGCCATGCCACAGCAGGTAGGCCGTCTCTTCAAACGAAGAATGGGCCGCCAGATCATGAATGTCGAGACCGTAGTAGGTCAGTTTGCCGAGTTTGCCGTCCAGGTCGCAAATGTGAGAGTGGGCAGCTACAATGTCTTCAAGGCCATCTGTGGGAGGCATAGAAGCTCCTTCAGGGAATGTAGCTTCGCTTCTGAACAGGAGGCAGCTCCGGCATCCGAGGCATCGGGCAACTGCTGCTTCCACAGCGAAGCAGACTACCTTCGCCACAACAAATACTATGCGGTTGTGTAAACGTATTATAGTCGGATCAAGCAAGGAATGTCAACCTGGCTCACGCAGGGCTTATGGCATCTCGACTATAATGCTTTCTGACTTGATGTTCTCTGGTGCAGAATTCTAAAAATGGTGGCAAAATGGATCCACTGCCTGCCATCCCAGAGCAACAGAGCGTCAACTTGAAGCGTTATCAGGTTGACGCAGGGGGATGTACCCTTATCCGCTCACAATGACAATCATTTGCTTTGTTTAATCGGCAGAGAGCATGATGATATGCCCGTCAGGATCATTGATCAAGGTAAAGTATACAGGAATGGAGGGGTCAAAGACGGGAGCATGGTAGCTCTGGTAGCCAAAACCGCTGAGTTCCGCGTATTTTTCATCCACGGCGGCCCGGTTCGATAGATAGAACTCAAACATGACGCGGCTGTTGTTCGATAGGTCCATACGTCCTGGGGCGTTCAGGAAGAAAGTCACCCCGCTCTCCATTTTGACCTCGATGTGCTTCTGTTCCTCACTCCCTCCGGGGATGGCGAGTCCAAGCCGTCGATAGAATTCCAGAGATTTGTCCAGGTCTCGCGCAACCACGCCAACCATATACAGTTCAAGTGCCATTGTCTTATTCCTTTCGCATCTCATGAATGAGATGGGAGTTCATTTCCCATCTCTCAGCAACTTCGTGCTTCTATGATACGGCGAAAGGAATGGGGGAATCTTGCCTATTCTTGCGCATCCTGGTACAAATGTGCGCGGATCTCATACGCCTGCCGATAGGCTCGTGGAGTGAGACCGAGATGACGTTTAAATATGCGGGTGAAGTGGCTCTGATCCGCGAATCCGCTTTCCCCCGCGATGTGAGCGAGGGACACATCAGTCTCTTTGAGCAAGTGTTGGGCCCTCTCAACGCGCTGGCGCAATACAAACTGATGCGGGCTTTCTCCCAGCGTCTGCCGGAACAAGCGCGCAAAATGATAGGAGCTGAAGCCAGCCTGCTGAGCCAGAGCTTCAAGCGAGAGATCCTGGCTAAGATGCGCCAGAACGAAGTCCGTCACGCGTGTCATTTGCTGGCGCGTCAGCCCCTGGGACGGCTCTTTTATGGGTACTGGCGCGCCTGTATAATGACGCAACAGGTGAACGGCGAGCATCTGAGCGGCGGTTTGCGCATAGAGCTTTCCAGCAGGGGTCAGTTGCTCCAGTTCCCGCCACAGGGCGAATCCGATCTGGGCCAGCAGAGGGTCCCGGAAGCCTGAGCGCCCTACCAAAGTCAGACGAGCGGGATCATAGTCCGCCACCTCCTCAGCAGTTCGCGCCAGCAGATCTTTGCTTAAATGCAGATGGAAGGTTTGCGTTGGTTCAGGTGTAAGGCCCTTCCAGCGCAGTTCTCCCGGTACGCTCCCATCAGGCGACAGAATCAGATCTTCTGGACGGATGAGCCTCCCTTTCCAGCAACCGTTCACAGGCCGCTGCTCCATATACATCGCGCCACCTGTGAAGAGTACCAGTGGAATATGCGGCATGGCAGTGGCAGACTCAACCACACCCTCAAACTGCCTTGGCTCATAATAGGCACGCGCCACCAGTCCTTCCCAGCCAGCCTCCTCGCTAGAGAGAAGGAGCAGCGGAGATGTCAACTCGTCTGCCGCTGCTTTCAGAGATACATTTTGAGAAACAACAAACTTTTCAGTCATGGTAGCTGCTCACTTCTTTTGTCCAGGAGATAACCGGGATCCTATTCTGATCTCACTCTGAAGAGTATAACATACAGCAACTCTACTGAATGGCATTCCAAAATCTCAGGGCTTCCTCTGCCCATGTAGTGTTCTATCAAGGGTCATTGCACGGGGATCAGGGCGCTTCCCCACCACGCGTAGGGATACTGCCGCATCCATATGGTTGGCCCTTGGGCCTGGGAGGCCTCTCCTGCCCTCGCAAGCGAGGCCGCACGCGGATGCGGCAAGCCGGATCCCTACGCGGGAGAGGGCCGGCTCACCCATGCAATGACCCTTGACAGGACAGGAGGGGAGCGGTTTTTTGCGAGATTGCAGAAGAATGATGCGCAATTCGTTGGAAGAGGTAGGAGGGG
>JBDTHH010000436.1:0-11203 GCA_039937055.1 Ktedonobacteraceae bacterium
GCGCACCGCCAAGGTCCTCTATGCCCTGGGGCGCGTCACCGCTCTGCAAGGCGATCTCCCTGAAGCTCGTAAGTTCGCTGCGGCCAGCCTGGCAATCTTCGAAGCCATCGACAATCGTAAAAGAAGCACCGTGAGAGACTGGCTGGCCTCACTGCCAGCTATGGAGGCGCAATAGACGTAGAGACGCGGTTGTGATTTAACAGCGGCTAAGGAGGAAATGATGTGCTCGAACGCCTCGCCGGGGCCTGGGTCACAAAGTGGGACGGACGATGGCAATACGAGGTACGTAACGGCGGCTTTTACCATGAAAGTGGTGGGACGGCCCTCGTGTTCTCGGTAACGCCCACCAGGATCCTCGCGTTCGCCAAGGGTACCTTCAGCCACACACGTCACCAGTTCTGACTTCCGGCCTGAGAACCAGCCGAGGCAAAGGACGTGCCAAAGGATTTGTCACCGGAGGTGCAATAAGGACGGACAACTTTCGAACCGTGGGAATTGTTCCCACGGTTCGAAAAGCATATGCTGAACTCCACCTGGATTAGAACTGCGATTGTTTCGCCGCATCTCCGGTGAAGTCGCCGCTCAGACTTTTGACAGTGGTTGGCTGTGTTGGATCGATGGCGTACACAACGGAATCGCGGGTGGGCACGCGGTCATTGGGGGAAGAGCCGTAGTTGACCGGGGGGTACAGGCCGCCCAGATCAACGTTTTTCAGTGACTCGAACGCCTTGAGCATACCATCGCGGCTGATATCGTTGTTCTCAATAGCCTTCTTCAAGATCGCGTAGGTGATCTTTGACTCGGTGTAGCCGAACTGAAAGAAGCCGTCGGGTTGCTGCGTTGGAGCGTACTTCGCGACATCATCCAGCATCTGCTTCATACCGGGCTGACTCGTATCGCCCCAGGCCGCGCCCTGTCCTACCAGCCAGGCTTTGCTTATTAACGGCGCCAGGGCGGGAATCCGCGCCAGCGCGGGGGCGTAGGCCGGACTTTGCATAATCCATTGCGGGTCATAGCCCAGCGCGTGCCCTGTCCCGATGATCTTAGCTGTAGCAGTTGGCAGCGTTGTGAGGAAGACATACTTCGCGCCTGCCGACTTCATACGTAAAACCTGCGCCGTGAAATCGGTATCAGTGGCTGCATATGAAGCCTGGCCAACATCGTGCAGCTTGTAGAAGTTCATTGCCTCTTTGTATCCCGTCAGCCCATCCTGGCCGTAATCATCGTTCTGATAGATGATGCCGGTCGCCGGGTTCTTGACACCTAGCTTATTGACTACGTAGTCGAAGGCGTTCTCCGTCTGTAAACGATAGGGTGTGCCAACGAGAACCATGTACCGCTCGCGTGCCAGGGCGGAAGAGAGGGTGGCAGCAGAGATCAGCATATGATCGGAGGCGGCCAGGTCTTTGATGGCGAACGTTGTGGGTGTACCCAGACTATCGGCAATCATCAGGACCTGTTTGTTGATCTGGTTGTACTGCTGGACCTGGATCTGCGGGTTGTATTGTGAGTCCTTCTCAATCAGGTTGACCTTGTAGCCATCGATGCCGCCATGGTCATTGACGGACTTGAAGAAGACCTCCACGCCACGTGCCAATGGTATACCAACGGGGTCCGCGACGGGACCGGAAAAGGGCGATAGGATGCCAAGGCTGATGGTTTTGTGCGCGACATCAACACCGTAGTCAGTCTTGAGACTGCCTGAATTCCCATTGCCGGTATTGGAGCCGGCGCAGCCGGAGAGCGCCAGCAGAACAGTCAATGCGATGAGCATCCATAGGGAGAATGTCTTTCTGATCGTCATAGGTGAGACCTCCATGTGTAGTGCCTCTGTGCTACAGATAACTACCGGATGTATTGTACACATCTGGACTTATGCCCCCTCGCCTGGCACGAGTGCCTGGGACTCGCTATCAGGCTGCATCTCAGACCTGGGTGCGGGCAAGTCGGTCATCTCCGCCGGTTCACCTCCTTCTTCGCCTCCATTTTTGAAGCGTTGTACCAGCCCCTGGCTACGGCGTACCAGCCCGATGACTCCTCCGGGTTCAAAGAGCAGGAACACGATAATCAGAAATCCGTAGATAAGAGCATTCAGGTCGCCGCTCGAAATACCACCTGAACCGGTACCGACCGGCAGCAGCGAGAACTGGTCGATCACGCGGGGGAGCGCGAAAACGAACGCGGCCCCCAGGATTGATCCGCGCACGCTGGCAATGCCACCCACGATGATAGCCGCGACAAACTGAATGGAGAGGGTGAGATCCCAGTAATTGGGGACGATATAGCGCGTGTATGAGGCCAGGAGCGCGCCAGCTACCCCCGCTAGAAAAGAAGAGAAGATGAAGGCCCCCATCTTGGCTTCAAAGAGGTTAATGCCCATGATGGACGCGCCCACCTCGTTGTCGCGTACTGCCTGGAAGGCCCGCCCGGCACGAGATCGCATGACATTCCCCACAAAGAGCGCGCACACCACCAGAATGAGGAGCAGCAATAGAAAAAACTGCTGGCCCGACGTGAGCGCTATGCCAAAGAGATCGTTCTGGTTGTCGAATGAGAAACTGCCAAAGGCCGGGGTGGGGAAAGTCCGTCCCTGGGGACCACCCGTCAACCAGGCGGCATTGAGGAAGAGATAGTGCCCAATGAACACCAGTGCCAGCGAGACAATGCCCAGGTAAAACCCCTTCAAGCGCAGGGCTGTCGGGCCGATGAGCGCCCCCACCAGAGCTGTCACAATGCCGGAGGCTGGCAGCCAGATGAGGAACGACAGGCCGAGTCCTGTGGGCTCACTCGGCGAGGTAGGTGGCGTCCCTCCCAGCCAGGCCGCTGTATAGGCCCCGATCGCCATAAAGAAGGCAATACCTAGCGAGACCTGGCCGGTGTAGCCGGAGAGGACGTTCAGGGCGATGGTCGCGATGGCCGCGATCAATGTATAGTTCACAATTGTCAGCCAGTCTTCACCGGCCGTCACAAAGAAGAGGACGATGGCGAGCAGGCAGATAATGAGCGCGACGCGCTGGGAGGCTGACCTGAGTAAGCGCGCCGGCTCGACAACCGCTGGCTTGCTGGTGTGAGCGATGCTCATATGCGCTCCACCTTTCGTGTGCCGAAAAGCCCATAGGGCCGGATGAGCAGCACAATGATCATGATGAGGTATGGGGCAATCTCATGAAAGCCCGTGCCTATAGCCGTGGGGAAGCGGCTTTCGTAGCCCGCCGTCAAGACCTGGGCCAGCCCGATGATGATGCCGCCAACGACGGCCCCGCTTATGGAATCAATCCCCCCCAGGATAATAGCCGGGAAGGCGAGGAGCGCGGTGTTGCCGAGTGCAGGATCGATGGCCACCGACTTGATAGCCAGGAAGACGCCGCCAATCGTGGCGATCATCGAGGAGATGCCCCAGGCCAGCGCGTTCACTCTGCGAACGTTGATCCCCATCGCCAGCGCGGTCTCCTGGTCAAAGGCCGTAGCGCGCATCGCCAGACCGTATCTGGTAAAGCGGAAAAAGTAGAAGAGCAGCACGCAGATCAAAACGGTGACGGCAATAGTCCACAGGTCTTCCGCACCAAAGTGAATGCCGCCAGCGTTCACGCCGCTGGTAATATCAAAAGGCGTAGCGGGCGGAATAGGATTGGAGCCCCACCTCACGACGACGGCGGTGCGCAGCATAATATCCAGGCCAATCGTAATCATCAAGATAGAGAACACCGGGCGACCGAGCATGCGCCGGAGCACAAAACGCTCGAAAAGCAGGCCGATGAGTACCGTCACGATGAGGCCCAGGAGCAGCGCCAGAAAGAAGCCGAGGTGCCACTCGAAGACGCCGGCGGAGACAATGTATGCTCCCACCAGCAGCAGCTCTCCCTGAGCAAAGTTAATGACTTCGGTGGCTTTGAAAATAATTGAAAAGCCAAGTCCAATAAGTGCGTAGATACAGCCCAGCGCTATTCCGGCGAAGGTGAGCTGAAAGAAGTAAGCCAACCTGTTTCCCTCCTTTTTGTTGTCCATTCTGTAGGAGCGATGGCTTCGGCTCCCCTTGCCCGCCGGCACTGCCTCGCCCGCTTAGGGACCAATGTGCATGGTGGTCAACGCGGGCGAGCTGAAGCCATCGCCCCTACAGGACGGGTGGGGTCGCTACGCCGTCTGTGGTGCGTTCTCCGAAATCCTCACCAAGGTAGGCTTTGATCACATCAGGATTGGCCTGCACTTCAGCCGGCACACCCTGCGCGATCACGCGGCCAAAGTCGAGCACAAGCACGCGGTCGGCGATCCCCATGACCAGGGCCATATCGTGCTCGATCAGGATCTGGGTCACTCCCAGTTGCTCTTTGATATCCAGAATGACGGCGGCAATATCTTCTGTCTCCTCAAGACCCATGCCTGCGACCGGTTCATCCAGCAGGAGCATCCGGGGTTCCAGGGCCAGCGCGCGCGCGATATCGGCGCGTTTCTGCAACCCATAGGGCAGGCTTCCCAGCGGGGTGTGGCGCGCATGCGTCAGACCGAGCAGATCCAGCAGGTGTAAGCAGTAGGCGCGGTGTTTTTTCTCTTCGTTGTAGGTCGCGCCGATATAGAGGCCGCCCAGCAGGATGCCGCTGCGCATGCGTGTATGTCGTCCAAGCAGCAGGTAATCGAGCACTGGCGTTTGCGGAAACTGGCCCAGGTTCTGAAAGGTACGCGCGATGCCCGCGCGCGCCACCTGGTGTGTCTTCAGACGCAGGAGGTCGCTCCCGTTGAAGAGGACGCGACCACTCGCCGGTTGATAGACGCGCGAGAGGACGTTGAGCAGCGATGTTTTGCCCGCGCCATTCGGGCCGATGACCGCGAATAGCTCGCTGGGCTGCACCTGGAACGATACCTCGTTCAAGGCGATGAGGCCCGCGAAGCGTACCGTAATCGACTCGACAGAGAGCAGTGCGGGTGCTGCCGACCTTTCCGCAAGGGAGCGCTGGCCTGAGTTCTCCTCAGGCTCTCTTTGCCCGCCAGTACTACTCATCGGCACTGCATCCCCATTGGTTGATACCTCACTCATAGTGCCCACCTCCTCGCGGGCCGTTGCCGGCGAAGCATGGCGATATTTTCGTGCTTTCCTTCTTCGTGCAGGCCCAGGTAGAACTTGCGTATGCCCTCATCCTGGAGGAGTTCAGCGGCCGGTCGTGCCATGACGATTTTGCCGGTCTCCAGGACGTAGCCGTGGTGCGCGATGGAGAGCGCCATCTGCGCGTTTTGCTCTACCAGCAGCACGGCTGTGCCGCTGGCGTTGATCTCGCTGATGATGCTGCGTATCTGCTGCACCATAAAAGGGGCCAGGCCGAGAGAGGGTTCGTCCAGCAGCAACAATTTGGGATTGGCCATCAGGCCCCGCCCGATAGCTGCCATCTGTTGTTCGCCGCCTGAGAGATAACCAGCGATACTCTTGCGGCGCTCACGCAGTACCGGGAAGAGGTCCATCACTCGCTCGTAGGATTGGCGCACAACGGCCTGGTCACGACAGGCAATGGCTCCTGTGCGTAGATTCTCGTCGACGGTAAGGTCGGCGAAGAGCCGGCGCCCCTCAAGCACCTGGGAGATGCCGCGCTGGACGATCTGCGTAGCGATCAACCGGTCGATGCGCTCACCATTGAAAAGGATCGTGCCGCCGGTGACACGCGCCTGGTGAAAGTTCAATAGGCCGGAGATGGCCCGCAGAATCGTCGTTTTACCGGCCCCATTGGCTCCCAGTAAGGCGACCACCGTTTTGTCTGGCACTTCCAACGAAACTCCCGCAACTGCTGGTTCGGTATGTTGATAGGTTACCGTGATATCCTGGAGAAGGAGCACAATACTTCCTCCTAAATACGTTATATCAAGGTTGCTGAGAGGATACAACGCACTCAAAAAGTGAGCGCGTAGCGTGTGCGATAAGTTAAGAGCAACTATACAATATCTCCTTGTGTTTCGCAAGGTGCAGGGGAAGCTATAGCGGTTTCGAACTCCAGCTATCTCAGAGGTAGTAAGACAAGAGTCCACTGATGAGAAAGGGAATGCTTCCTGATGGCATGCCAACTCCATGATCGTAGACCATCGAACCGCCGAGGAAGCCGGTGATTGAGAGGAAGACCAGACCCGCAAGGCTGGCCACCAAATAAAGGCCGATCAGGAGAGGCGAAGTTTTCCCAAGTACAGGCAGTACCGCGAGTAAGGAGCGTTCGAGTCTGACGGCTGCTGGCATGGCTGGGCGCAGCGCGGATAAAATATGCGGGGCGAGCCATATGATGCGCAGAACAAAAAGCGTGATGAACGTAAACACGGTTATGAGCGCGAATGTCTTATGCATTTCAAGCAGGTTACCGGCCAATGCTCTATTCACATGATCCTCGACCAGGTTCCCTGATAATTCTGCCGCCAGTAAGCCGAGTGCGCCAAAGCCCAGGCACCAGGTAGCGGCCTCAACGAGATGCGCGCGCCGTAGAAATAGCGCCAGGAAGTCCAGCAGAACAGCGACGATTAAGAGTGCAATAGGAAAATGCACCAGAATAGGATGGATTTCAACGAGTCGAATGGTCGGCATGTGTGATCTCTTTCTAAAAGGCCCCAGGCCTGAAGCCATGGATAATCATCTCAAGCGCGGCGGCCGCGATAACTGGCAAGAAAACCAGGCGCAGCGTCTTATTGCTGAGGTGCAGGAGCAAACGCGCGCCGATCAAGGCTCCTAGCAGGATGCCAAGTGCCACAGGCGCGACGACGAGTGGGGGAATAGCGCCGCGCGAGAAGTAGATGCCCGCGCTGGCGGCGGCGGTGACGCCGATCATAAAATTGCTGGTGGTCGTTGAAACTTTGAGCGGCAGCCGCATTAGCGTATCCATCGCCACCACCTTGAATGTGCCGCTGCCGATGCCGAGCAGCCCTGAGATGAGGCCGGCAACATACATCATCCCCAGGCCGAGCGGCGTGCGTGTGACCTGGTAGGCGACATCCCGTCCCAGGTGATGATCCGGGTAGGTGCTGGCAAGGTGCAGCCAGGTGGCCCAGCGATCATTTTTGACTCCCTGGGGCAATTCCTCTCCAATTTTGAAGACCAGGGGCGCAGCCGAAATCAGGAGGATGAGGCCGAAGATGACCGAAAGCAGGCCAGGAGCCAGGAAGGCGGCCAGGAAGGCGCCACAGATAGCTCCAATAGTGGTTGCCATCTCAAGAAACATGCCGACGCGCATATTGGTCAGGTGATCGCGTACATAGGCGGCGGCCGCACCGCTGGAGGTGGCGATGACGGAGATAATGCTGGCGCCAATGGCGAAGGAGATGGGCAAGCCGAAGGCCAGGGTCAGTAAAGGCACAATCAGTATCCCTCCCCCCAGGCCAACCAGCGAACCAAGGAGACCCGCGACAATCGATCCGGCGAAAATCAGCAGGACAGTGACCAGAGAAAAGTGAAATTGTTGGATATCTGCGTGGGAGGCGCCGGTGGAACTTTTTCCGCTCAAGAACAGGCTCAACAGCAGAATAGCCAGCACGCTGGAGGTGATGACAATATATTCCCGATCCCGCTCAAAGGCGAAGACCAGAATTGAGGTCGCTACGCGCACGATAGGAGTAGCAATCAGCACCAGCAGACCAAGCGTAATCACCGCCTGTGGACGCAGCACCAGCAAACCCGACGCAACCTGGCCCAATGTATCGGGGAAGGCGAGCACGCGCTGCGGCGAAAACCCTCCTGGTCGTAGGGGAAGCAGAACGATACCCAGCACAATGATGGCTGCGCTGAGCATGACGCCACCTTGCAGTATCCAGCCGATACTTTGGGTGGCAAATGCCTCGGATCGTAGAGACATGTGCCGCTGGTACATGTGTGTGCTTGCCGGTGAGTCGTTTTCTGGAACTTCAGATGCCACAGGGGGTTGGCTCGAACTTTGCTCCTTCACTCGCCATGCCTTTCACCAATTGATTTTGAAAGATGGTGTACACCATCCTTTCATCTAAATTATACCTCTTTTATACAGGGGTCTATCTTTACAGAAAACGGCTTTGGATGTGTACATCTATCAATGCAGGCGAGCCGCTGCTACATGTCTCAAGGGCGGCCTTCACGGCCGGTTCGATATCGGCCAACTCGCGCACGCTCCAGCCATGGACGCCCATTCCCTGAGCGAGATGCGCGAAATCAAGTCGCGGTTCGTTGAAGCCCGCCGCCGCGCTCAGGGCCGTCCGATCCTCGCGCGCAAGGGTTCCTTGCAGGCGGAGTATCTCCAATTTGATGATGTCGTAGCTGCCGTTATTGCAGATGATCGTCAGGATCGGTAGCTTGTAGTGGGCGGCGCTCCATAGAGCCTGGATCGAGTACATGGCGGAGCCATCGCCAACCACGGCGACTACCTGCCGCCCTGGCGCACCAAGCTGCGCGCCGATGGATAGGGGCAGTGCGGCTCCCAGCGCTCCCCCGCGACTGGTCAGGTGGGTGTGTACAGCGCTGCCAGCATCCAGCAGTTCAGCCACCATAACCGGGCCCGATGTGATGGCCTCATCGACGAGAATCGTGCCCTCCGGCAAGGACTGATTCACCGTTCGCATAACCATCCCCAGCAGGTCGGTTTCACCAGAGGTCTGCGCTTGAGTTTGGGAGCTATCGGCCTTGTGCGCGGCGTCGATCTTCTCCTGTCCAGACCCCGGCAGGCGCTCCTGGAGAGCGCTCACGAGCAATGCCAGGCTTGTTGGAATATCGCCATACAGTGGCAGGCTATCACGCGCATTCTTTCCCAGCGCGTCGGCCTCGTCATCAAGATGGATGACCTGCGTGGTCGCGGCGATGACGGGAGCGGGGTCATTGGCATACAGGAAATGGGTAGTGAAGCCGCCCACCCCCACCAGGAAGAGCACATCCGCCTCGCTCAGTACCTGGCGGCGCTGGGCCGGAAAGTAGGGGAGCCGGGTGCTGCCAGGTATGTGGCCATCCACGCGCCGGGGGAAGGTATCATGGATCAACTGCGCGCCACTGAGGGTCGCCAGCACACGTATATGCTCCAGGGCGGCAGGCGTGATATCCCCGATGAGGATCACAGGGTGCAGGGCGGCGCCTAACAGCTCTGCCGCGCGCGTGATACTTCCTGTGGTCGCCGGACCTCGTTCGGGGAGTTGGAGCGCCGGGATGCCGGGGATGTCGCCGGCTGCTGTGTGCGGGGATGCCGTCAGGATATTCGTGGGTAAGATCAGGCAGACTGGTCCCTGCGGCGGCTGCATGGCTAACATGGTGGCGCGGTGCAGGGCGGCGGCCAGCTCGCCGGCGTCTTGCACGGTCCATGTCCACTTGCATACTCCGCGCGCGATGCCCTCGATGTCTCCATGCAGCGGCGAGTCCTCCAGCAGGTGGCGGGTGTCGTGCTGGCCGACCGTCACCACCACCGGCACACGCGCGCGCCGCGCGTTGTGGATGTTCGCCAGGCCATTCGACAGCCCCGGCGCCAGATGCAGGTTCACCAGGGCCGGTCTCCCCGTGAGGCGCGCTACCCCGTCGGCGGCGCCGGTCGCGACGTTCTCATGCAGGCACAGAATGAAGCGTAGTTCGGGGTAGCGCACCAGGGCATCCATGAACGCGGCCTCGGTCGTACCAGGATTGCCGAAGATGTACTGGTAGCCATAGCGGATGGCCGCTTGAAAGAGCAGGTCAGCTCCCGATCGTGGCTCATCAGGTGTGGCTCTTTCAGGTGTAGCCTGCATACTCTTTTCCCTTTCCCTTGTGTATGTCCGCGCCCTTACATATTATTTATTTCTCGCATCGTGATCGCTAAAATATGACCGCCACGGTCCAGATGCCAGGATGAAGGGTTGCATCAGGGCGCGCTCGGCCTGCACCGTATGCATCAGGTCGTGCGCTGCCCATTCATGCAGTAGTTCACCCAGCGTCACGGTTCCCAGCTCGCTGTGGCGGGCCGTGTGTGTCAGCTCGCCCTCGGTCACCCGCTCCAGGTCTTTCAGGTTGGCCTCTCGATAGCGAGCGAATTCGGCCGCCAGTTGCGCCAGCGTGCGCGCGCTATCCTGCGTTCCCTGTGTATCAGGATCGAAGGCCGGGATATCCCTCTCACCCGCCAGCAATGCCCGCATGCGTACAGGAAACACCCGCTGTTCCGCGTCGAGCAGGTGCTGCAAACAATCCATGGCTGACCATTCATTGGGCGCCGGCGTCCTGGCGAGCAGGTCGGCGGGAAGGCTCTCGGTCAGGCTCACCCAGCGAGGCGCGGTCGTCGAAAGCACGGCTTTCACCCACTGTAATATATCGCTCATACTCAGAAGGTCTCCTCGGTTCTTTGAAAACTCACTCTAGAAGATATCATACATCAAGCAGGCGTCACTTGTGTAGCTTCGCGTGCCGCATTTGGAACCATTCTCTTCCCTATGATATACTCTTGCTATGGTTGTTGGGTACTCGACGATATCCTCTCGAAAGAAACGAACAACAATGTCATCTGTTCCAATAGGTTACCTTTTCCCAGCTTTGTTGCTCACCTGGTGTACGTTTTATGTGGTAGCACCAAAGGGCTGGCCGAGATTTCCGCATTTCCTGGGCTTCTACTTCATTGTCATCAACGAGCTGCCTTTCCTGGCGCTCATCTGGCTGGCTGGATCGACGTGGCTGGCATGGAGTCAGGGAGACCTGTATTCCCCCATCGGCTGGGTCGCGTTTGGGTTCTCCATCGTGACGACACTGGGGCTCGTGGTCGTGATCTCCTGGGGGCTCCAGACAGCACCCGCCATCAATCGCGCTCTGGACGAAGGGCTTGGCAAGCAGTGGCGCATTGCCATTGATCCGAAGCTTGCCGCCCGGCTACGTTCAAGATTCGCAGCTTCGGCCCTACTTGGACCATTCGCCATCAGACGCTGGGATGTTGAGCACGTGGCCAATATCAGTTATGGAGAGACGGGCGCCTATCATCGGTTGGATCTCTACCGCCCGCGATCCCGACCCACAAACGCCCCCGTGCTCATTCACTTCCATGGTGGGGCATTGGTGAGCGGCAAAAAGAATCACGATGCCCTTCCGCTGCTGTATCGTTTAGCGAGTCATGGGTGGGTGTGCATCAGCGCGAACTACCGATTACGCCCAGCGGCGACTTTCCCTGACCAACTGAGCGATGTCAAAAGAGTCATTACGTGGGTGCGAGCACACGGCCAGGCATATGGGGCGAATCCCGCCGTGCTATTTATCGCTGGTGGTTCCGCAGGAGCACATTTAGCT
>JBDTHH010000437.1:0-7031 GCA_039937055.1 Ktedonobacteraceae bacterium
CGCCGAAAACGCGTGTACGCCCCAAAGAGAGGGCTATCCACGCGTGAGATGGCGGCCAGCGGATCACGCAGCATCCGCCGCCTTCAGCACCTCCACAGTGCCCTGCTCACCGTTCACCCGCAGCCAATCCCCTGTGTGCAGGCGCATCGTGGCATTGCCACAGCCCACTACAGCGGGGATGCCAAGTTCGCGTGCCACGATGGCGGCGTGCGATAGTGGTGCGCCGGTGTCGGTCACGATGGCGGCTGCGCGTGGGAACAGCGGCGTCCAGCCAACGTTGGTCACAATCGTCACCAGGACCTCGCCGGGCTGCAATTGCTCGCCTTCATCGAATGTGGCGAGCACCCGTGCCCGGCCTTCGATGATGCCGGCCGCGCCAGGGAAGCCGGTGATCGCAGCGCTAGCGGGCGCACTGTTGCCACTTGCGTCGAACACATCGCCGCGCCGCTGTGGGTCCGCGGCCCACAGGAAGGGATCGAAGTGTCCCCGAATCAACGTTGGGTACGGCGGCAATGCCCGGTAGCGCTCGTAGGTTGCGCGTTGGGCCGGGACACGTGCCAGGGCCGTCTCATCGCCGCCGAGGACGGCCAGAATCTCATCAATCGACAGAAAGAACAGCGCGTCACCCAGCCCGCTAAGCTCACCTGCGCGCAGGACAAACGTGCGTAGCACCCTGAAGACGCGAATCACCTCCGAGCGTGTGGCTTCGCGCGCCCGAAACATCGCCGCCGCCCTGGCGATGCGCCGGCGCATCCCGGCCGCCTTGCGCGGGTAGCGTTGCTGGAACCGCTGCCACGCGGCCGCCTGCGCCGCCTGCTGGCGGGCGAGCAGCGTATCTACATCCACCGGAGCCTCGCGCAAGCTGGCGAGTTGCCGGTCGAGCCAGTCCGGGTCCTCTGCTGGACGCGGGAGAGAGACCTCGAACTCGTGTGGGGAGCGATGGCCGTACTGCCGCACAAAGGTCGCGCAGTCGATCGCGCCCCGTTCTACCTGCGCGAGGCCCAGCAGAGGTCCCAGGCTCGCCAGGGGACTCGCGCCAGCGCTCAGCCCCGAGAGCAGCGTATTAGCATCGGCATCGCCCACCAGCTTGCGCAGATTGTTCCGCACCATAACGAGCGCGTTCCTGTCCTGCCTGGTTGCGGCCTCCAGCATGGCGCTGGACTCGCGAAAAGACGGCCCTAACTCGGTCTGCCACAGGTCACGCAATTCCGCGGCGCTCGACGCGGCCTGAATCTGAACCTGTAACGCCTCACAGCGCGCGGGAGCTTCAACGAGGAACGCCGGCAGTTGCTTCAAATTGGTGCGCACCCGGCGCGTGAGGCGAACCACAATCGGCAGCAACGCCCGCAGCACGCTCCAGCGTGATGCCGGGATCAGCGGAGTCTCCAGGCCTTCGGGGACCCGCCCGAAAGCCTCCTCAATCGTCGTCTGGAACCGCTTCTGGCCCACACCGAATAGCCTGGATATCGTTGCGGTCAGGCTCAGGTTCAGGTAAAATCGACCGCCTATGTTGCCTATCGGCTGGTACTCCCTGATCCCTTTTGCAAACATCGGCGATGTGGCCTCGGACATGAAGATCTGGATCAGCGACCAGGTACAGGGCGTCATCACGTCGGGTACCGCCTCACCCAGGTTCCCGTTCGTCCACAGGTAGTCGCTGGTCAGGCTGTCGTTCCACTCGCTGGTTGCCATGCCGGGAGCGCGCAAGGCGGTGATCGGTCGGGCCTGTAGGATGAAGACGCGGCCATCATGCAGCGCCCACTCGATATCCAGCGGCCGGCCATAGATCTCCTCGATCCGCACACCGATGCGCGCAAGTTCAGCCGCCTGCGCCGGATTGAGCACTGCCTGGGTGCGCTTATCCGCTGGGACAGGTTCCTCGTGCGTGCCGATAGGAGTGCGCACGGTCATCACGTCCTTCTCGTTGATCTGCTGTTCAATAATCTTCCCACTGGTCCTGTCGACCACGAGCGTATCGGGCGTAACCAGACCACCGACAACGGCCTCGCCCAGTCCCCAGGCAGCGTTGATCAGCACCTGGTCGCGCGCCCCTGTCAACGGATTGGCGGTGAAGAGGATGCCGGCCGCGTCGGCGGGTACCAGTTCCTGCACCACCGCCGCCAGGCTCACATCCTCTGGCGCGATGCCGTGTTGTATGCGGTAGCCAATGGCGCGGGCCGTCCACAGCGAGGCCCAGCAGCGTTTGACGGCATCAAGGACCGCCGCCTCACCTTGCATGTTGAGATATGTCTCCTGCTGGCCGGCAAACGACATCTCCGGCAGGTCTTCGGCGGTGGCCGAGGAACGCACCGCTACAGGCGCATTGCCCGCGCCCAGTTGAGCATATGCCAGGCGTATCTCGCTGGCTATAGCAGCCGGCATCGCACTCTTTGCGAACAGCCCGGCGATCTGCCTGGATGCCTCCGCGAGCGCCGCCGGCTGCTCGATACTGACGCCAGAGACCGCCGCCAGAATCGCCTCTTGCAGCCCATGCTCCTCCACGAAGCGGCGATAGGCGGCCGTGGTGACGTGAAAACCAGGGGGCACAGGCAGGCCAGCCGCGGCCAGCCGCGCCAGCGAGGCCCCTTTCCCCCCCACCTGCTCCAGTGTGGCAGCGGCATCATCCAACGCTAAAATCAGGGGACCACATGCTTGATTGCTCATTTCGAATGCTCCTGAACGGTTATATATACATGTCTACTATATACATTGCACGTCCCATAGGGTGTGGCTTGCCGCGCCTTGCCTACGAGACGGGCGGAAGTCCTTCGCGCTGCACTTGTTCCTCCACGACCGTACGGCGATCCAGATACTCCAAAAAGGCGTGGGAGGCGGACTGTAGCGCCTCGGATGGAGCGGCGCGGGCTGGCTCAAGAGTGCAGTGCGCCGCCTCGGCCATCAGCTCGGCAAGCTCCTCATCGGCAAGCGTGTATCCCTCGGGCATCAATGGCGCGACGAGGAAAAACCCTACAAAGATGGCAGAGAACAGATATACCTGCGCTCGCAGACTGAGGTCAGTGCGCACCAGACCATGCTCGCGCAGCAATTCGAGGTAGATCTTAAAGCTCTCCATACGCTCTGTGTAGGCAGCGCGGCTGTGCTGGCTCTGGGCCAGCTTCCCCAACACGTCCATATCGCGCAGGAGGACCGCCTTCAGCAGGGGACGTTTCATCAGAGCCAGCGCCGAGTGTTTGAGTATCCCTCCCAGCGTGGCCCCCACGGGATCGGCTACGATGCGCTGCTTGAGTTCCACCGCCATCGCCAGCTTTTCACGTATGATGAGCGCCCCAAACAACTCTTCTCGCGTTTTCCAATGGAGGTAGATGGTAGCCTTCGCCACACCGGCCTCCCTGGAGATATCATCGAGCGTGGTCTTATGGTAGCCCCAGCGCAGGATCAATGTCGCGGCCGCATCCAGAATGCGCCCGGCCCGCTCCTGCTGCCGGGAAACTTCAGCCTCGTGTGTGCTCTCTCCCTGGCTCTGTTGTACCAACAGCTCTCTCCCTGAATTTTTAAGCAAATGACCATTTAAATTATTCTGGTCATTAAATCATCTTCATGAGAAATATAGCGTAGAGAAAGCCAGATGTCAAGGGCCTGCGAAGAGCGCGCGACTTTTCAATAACCCTGATCGCTGAGGTTGGGGCTTCAATATACGTCTACAATACGCTACAATAGAGGATAGATAATTAGAGAGACCAGATAACCACGTTTTTCAATCGAAGGACATAGGCAAGATGACTGACAGCATTCGTATCCTCTTATGCGAAGATCAAACGCTGATGCGCCAGGGGCTACATACCGTCCTCGAACTGGAGCCGGGTTTTCAGGTGGTGGGGGAGGCGGCTGATGGCGACGAGGCCATCAAGCGCTATAAAGAGCTACAGGCCCTGGGTAGCGGCCCCGATATCGTGCTCATGGATATCGAGATGCCGCGCATCAATGGCGTGCAGGCCACGGCGGCGATTACCACAGTCGATCCGCGGGCGAAGGTCATCATGCTCACCACCTTCGATTACGACGACTACGTATTTGACGCGGTGAAGGCTGGCGCAATGGGCTACCTGCTCAAGGATGTGCCTGCAACCGAACTGACCTCCACCATTCGCAGCGTGAACGCTGGCGAGCCGTTCATCCAACCCAAGGTTGCCAGCAAGCTCCTGATCGAGTTTGGGCGCGCTGGACGAGCCGCCAGCGCCCACAACACACAACCCGTGGATGAGTTGAGCACGCGCGAGATCGAAGTGCTCAAGCTACTGGCAGCCGGGGCCAGCAATCGCGATATCGCCGAGCGCCTGGTGCTGGCGGAGGGAACCGTGAAGAACCACGTCTCGAATATCCTGAGCAAGCTCCACGCCGAGAACCGCACCCAGGCGGCAAACATGGCACGCGAACGCAAACTGATATAGCGTCTCATTCCGCCTGCCAGACCTGCACAGTCTTATCCCAGGACCCCGATGCAATGTATTTGCCGTCGGGTGACCAGACCGCCGAGCGGACGCTGTTAGCATGCCCGGTATAGGTATAGATCGGGCTGCCGTCGCTGGCATTCCAGAGCTGGACGGTTTTATCGTCACTGGCGGAGGCGATGCGTGTGCCATCGCGTGACCAGGCTACCGAGTAGACAAAATCGGCATGCCCGTAGTAGACATAGAGGTGGCCCCCTTCGGCGGCGTCCCAGAGCTGGACAGTCTTGTTGTCGCTGGCCGAAGCGATGCGCGTGCCGTCGGGGGACCAGGTCACGCCCCACATGGTTGTGAAGTAGGGCTGATAGGTGTAGACGCGGCTGCCATCGTGTACATTCCAGATCTGCACCGTGCCATCGCCGCTGGCCGAAGCGATGCGCGTGCTATCGGGGGACCAGGCAATGCTATGCACGGAAGCCGAGTGACCGCGATATGTGTAGAGGTGCTGGCCGTCCCTCGCGTTCCAGACCTGGACGGTCGCATCGCGGCCCGCCGAGGCGATGCGGCTCTTGTCGGGCGACCAGGCCACGCTCCAGACCCAGTCGCTATGCCCATTATAGGTGTAGAGGTGGTCGCCGAATGTCGGGTCCCAGACCTGCACGGTTTTGTCGTTGCTGGCGGAGGCGATGTGCCGGCCGTCGGGAGACCACGACACAGCATACACGGGCGCGCTATGCCCGCTATAGACGGTGAGATGGTCACCGGTCATGGCATCCCAGACCTGGGCGGTCCTGTCGCCGCTGACGGAGGCGATGCGCTGGCCATCCGGCGACCAGGCAGCCCACCAGACCCAGTCGCTATGCCCCGTATATGTATAGATCAACGTGCCCGGCGTTTTCAGCGCCCCCCCGCCTGGCTGGAGCATCGGGCCCTGAGGCGCTGGCTGCCCATGAGGGCGCGTCAGCAGCACAATGCCGCCACCAGCCACGCCGGCGACCGCCACACCGGCCAGCAGCAGCACAGCGGTTCGACGCGATATCCCAGAGCCTGCTGCGGGCGACGATGGCACTTGTGGCTCTGACGGCGACTCTGGCTGCGCCTCCACAGGCAGTTCCGCCAGTGGCAAGACGGGAGTTGGCGTTCCCTCAAGGTTGGGCGTCTCCACCAGCGGTTTCGCTTCTGATTCCGCTCGTGGCAATACAGGGGTCGGCGTCCCCTCAAGGTTGGGCGTCTCCACAGCGGATGTTGATGCCGGGTCATGCTCCAATGCGGCCGTGTTGGGAGGCGGCTGCATTGTGCCTGATAGCGTAGAGAGAAACGTCGCCGCGCCATCCGGATTTGAGCGCAGCAGCGTCTGGATAGCCAGCGACTGCTGATCCGGAGAGAGGGGCTGGTTTTCCAACAGCGAGGTAGTCCTGGGCGCGCCCTGCCCGGCCTGCGCCAGGGCTGTGGCGAAGGCCCAGACGGTAGGGAAGCGCTGCGCCGGGTCCTTGTGAATGGCGGTCATAATCGCCTCTTCCACGGCGGGAGGCAGATCTGGAATTTTCTCGCGCAGGGGTGTCGGGACCGCCAGTGTATGCTTGATGGCAATCTCGGTAAACGATCCCTGGTAGGGGCGCTCGCCGGCCAACCACTCGTAGGCCACAATACCGAGCGAATACTGATCGCTGGCCGGGATCGCATGAGCCTGGATCTGTTCTGGGGCCATGTAGGCGACGGTGCCGGCCATATCCTGCAGGCCCTGCGTGCTGTAGTGGCGCGAACTCTGGGCCACCAGCGCAATGCCGAAGTCGCTGAGCAGGACCTCGTTATGCCGGCCGAGCAGCATGTTCTCCGGCTTCACATCCCGGTGAATCACTTTGCGGTCGTGCGCGTACTGCAAGGCGGAGGCCACCTGCACAACATAGTTGACCACGTCGGCTACCGGCAGCGGAACTCCTCTGGGATGGCGTTTGCGCAGGGTGCCATTGGGCGCGTAGTCCACCACCAGGAAAGGCGTCGTTCCCTCCACCCCAAATTCAAGCACGCGCACAATATGCGGATGCACCAGGCCCGCGACGGTCCGCGCCTCCCGGCGAAAATGCCCCTCGTCCTCTTCAGCCACCCTGGTATGCAGCACCTTAATGGCAGCCTCGGTATCGAGGTAAATGTGCTCGCCAAGATAGACCTCGGCAAAGCCCCCCTGCCCCAGCAGGCGCACCAGGCGATAATTACCAAGCTGCTGACCCACACGATCTGCCATAAGCGCCTCCTAATAGAACGCCGCTCCCGCATGCCATTCTGGGAAAAGCCCTCTCCTTATTGTAGGGAGTTTAGGAAATAACGTCAAGGAGCTAAACACCCTCATATCACCGTTTCTGGCTTGCGGAGAGAGAATAAACACTCTAGAATGATCGCATCACCGCCAGGAAGAAGGAGCAAGGATATGCAGCGCATAGAAGTACGTAGCCGCAGCCTCCAGGCCACAGCGCAGGAGCTGGGCTTGCCGACCATCGTGCTTGATCTTTTGCACGAAGAGATCACGGTGGCCGAATTGATTCGGCGCACCGTCGAAGAGCAGATACGCGAGTTGCAGGTGGCCCGCAAGCTGAATGCTGAAGAGGCGCGCCGCATCTTGAACAAACA
>JBDTHH010000438.1:0-8602 GCA_039937055.1 Ktedonobacteraceae bacterium
TTGCCTCGCCAGTCAGGCCGCAGGCCCGTCCGCGCGTGACTGGCGAGGCAAGCCACGCCCTACGGATTCGCGAATGGAGCGCGCCTATAGAGCGTGATTACCTGGCGTAGATCAATGAAAGCAGATAGAAAAAGACGATGATCGCCACAAGAATGAGTAGCAGTCCCAGCAGGCGTTCCAGGCGTCTGTTGTTCTGTTCTTTATGCTGGCGTGGCACAGGAACTTTGATGCGGCCAGATGTGGGCTGCAATCTCTGTGAGAGCCTGGGCGGCGTTCTATCCACCGGGCCCCAGTCTGGGCGCGAGCTGCGGAGTTGGGGCGCCTGGAACTCGCGCGGCAACGGCTCATCGAGGGGGTCATCAATGAATACTCTCTCCGGTCGCGAATAGCGCGGGCGTTCCCCCTGGTCGGGCGCCCGCGTGCCCAGGTCGGGACGCGACCTGCGGCGTTGCAGGGGGAATGGCTCGTCAAAGATATCCTCGTCGAAGGCGCTGCTATCTGGACGGTAACGCTGCGGAAAGAGTGACTCCTCCCCGGCGAACAGGCCCTCCTCAAGAGGAACCCTGTCGGCGGCGGGCAGCGGCAGCGGCCGTGGCTCAGGGAGAGCTCCCGGCTCTGCGGGGAGATCGATAAAGCTGTCTGTGCTGGTCTCTCTGCGAGCGGGACGGCGTTCAAGGGGTGTGCGCCTGGCAAGAGGTTTCTTGCGCTCAAGGAGTTCCCGGCGTTGTTCTTTGCGCTGCAGCGTTATATCCGCACGCTGGCCGAGTGCAGGCCTCCTCTGCCCCGTTCCTGTGTAGACACCCGCCTTGCCCGGTACACGCGGCAACGCCTGCCGGAAGGCGCGCGCGAATGCTATGATGGAGGGGTAGCGATCCTCCGGCTTTTTCTCCATTCCACGCTGGACGACGATATCGACGGCGGCGGGTACCTGGGGATTCAGCGTGCTGGGTGGCTTCGCCTGACTATAAAAGTGCTGGTGCATGATCTGTCCGGGCGCGCCCTGAAAGGGAAGCTGTCCTGCCAGCAGTTCGTAGGCCATAATGGCCAGCGCGTACTGGTCGGTCGCTGGCCTGGGATGGCCCTCCCAGTGTTCCGGTGCCATGTAGGCCGTGCTGCCGCGTGGGAAGGTGCTGGTGGTGGCCACCGCACTGCTCATCTTGGCGATGCCGAAATCGCTGAGCAGCAGATCGGGTCGGTTGGGGCGCTGTGGATTCTCGACGATCAGGAAGTTCGAGGGTTTGACATCCCGGTGAATAATCTGGTGATCGTGGGCATACTGTAACGCCTCCGCCGCCTGGCCGATAACGTGCGCCACCGCGTGGAGAGAGAGGGGCGCGGGATGTCGCCTGAGCCAGTCCGCGAACGAGCCGTCCTGGCAGTAGGGCATCACGATGTAGGTAAACGTCTTGCCGTCAACGGTCCGCTCGTCAAAGTCGAGCAGGCGCAGGACGTGCTCGTGGTTGAGGCTGGAGATTGCCATGGCTTCGCGCCGGAAGAGGAAATCCTCCTCCTCGAAGCGTTCCTGGTCGGGCTGGCTACTGGCACTCTCGTTGCTTACCTTGAAAGCTACATTCTCTCCGCTCTCTACGTTCAGTGCCAGATACACTTCTCCCATACCACCTCGCTTGAGCAGCCTTTCGAGATAGTACGGCCCGATCTGCCATCCTTCGAGTGCCATCTTACGCCTTGTCTGTATCGTACGCGCTTATACATTAGGGGATGTATATATAAGTAGGATACCATATGGCGTCAATCAGGCAGCGCGGTGCAATCTACCGGTTGTCTTTTTTGAAGAATATCTGCACATCGGGAGCCTCCTCCTCCTCCTCATGGGCAGACTGGCGGCGCTTTTTATGATGTATGCCGTTCAGCAGAATATACACAGGCAGCAGTAGCAGCGCGGCGCCTCCCAGAACGATCCACTGGTGATCGCGCAGAGTGACAAACGCGCCGCTTCTTGTCACACTGTCTCCCAGGCAATCCAGCATCCAGGGAAATCCAGTCTTGTCACCGGCGCCACAATGCTGGATCGTGTCATTCTTCGTCGCCGCCTTCGCCAGCCTGGGCGTTGGCTCAATGGTTGGCCTGGGCGTCGGCTCAGTGGTTGGAGTAGGCGAGGGCGTGGGTACCGGCGTAGGAGACGGAGTAGGCGAGGGCGTTGGACGTGGTGTGGGAGATGGCGTGGGTACCGGCGTAGGAGACGGAGTAGGCGAGGGTGTTGGACGCGGCGTGGGGGATGGCGTCGGATGTGGTGTTGGACGCGGCGTGGGAGATGGCTTTGGACGCGGCTTTGGACGCGGCGTCGGTGCCACTCCAGAATGGTGATGAGCGTGGATAGAGGATGTCTTGTGAGGTGCCTTCTTGTGGGGGGTAGGTGTTGGACTTACAGTGGGTGTGATGCCGGGGGTAGATGTTGGACTTACAGTGGGTGTGGCGCCGGGATCGATCGCCGGATCAACTGTGATCGATGGCGCGGGTGTAAGCAGGCCCGCCAGTGATTTCTTTTGCTGGCCAGCAGGTGGCGCCAGCAGGCCGCCGCTGATAGCAACGAGCAGGTATATACTGATACAGATAAAAAGCCCCGTCAGCAGTAGAAGCATGCCGCGCCTACCATATCCCCGGTTCCATAGCGCCATTACTGTGTCGATCATCTCGCCGCCCTATCCTTTCCCCCGCTTCGCGCAGCCCGACCCTTGCCACTTTCTGCGTTTCGTGCTCCGCTTCAGCATTCAACTCTTTTCGTGGGCCGACCTCATCCATGTGATCTAATCGCTGTGTTTGTGTACCGGCGAGTATTGAAACCAGATACGCCTCCTCATCAAGTATACTCTCCTCAAGATAAACAGCCGCCCGCGCGGGTGGCGTCGGCTCCTCCTGCCGGAACTGGCGCAAGATGCGCTCCAGGCACATCACACACTCCAGCGGGTGACGCATGACAAAAATCTCCCGCTTATGCCAGTAATCGGCCAGAAAGGCTACCGCGCCGCTCAAGCGCGAGACATGGAAGAGGCGTGCGTATCCTAGCAAGATCTGGCTCTTGCGCCCGATATACATTAAGCGCCTGTTCGTCAGAATCAGCAGGCCGTGATCCCTGGTGGGATACACGGGGCCGGCAGGCTCAAGCACACATTCGCCGCAGAGCGTAGCCTCGGCGCTGTAACAGGCATATTCGCCAGCCGGTAAGCGTACTGGAACCGGCACGGGAGGCAGATCGTCCCGCTTGAAGCGGTGCATCACTTGCCTGCCCCAGGAATACCCGGAATCCCTGGAGCGCGCGCGCGCTGGGCGCGGATACTGCAAGCGGGGCTGGCGCCGCTCCTGGTGCGCCTGCTGCCTTCTGGGAACCGCGATCGGAGCGGTGATAGCCTGCGCGCGTTCATCGCGCTCCTGTTCCTCATCTTCTGGCTCTCGTGTGCGCTGCCAGCCCGTGGGGGGGACAGACAAATGCGTATCTGGACAGTGTTCTGTGAGGTAGGCTACCATCCTGCGCGCATCATCAATGGCGGCAATACCCCGCAAGACCAGGCGCTCGCTCCCAAAAACGAGTTCCAGGCGTGCCGAAGGGATACCCAGGACCTGGCGATATGTGGGATGAACACGCGTGAGGGTTTTCAAATCATAGGACACGCCACCTGCGTCAAGATGGTCGCTATAGAGCCGGAAGATCCGTCCCCAACCAAACGCACCGCTGACAATAGGCTCATTCCCCACCGCTCTATCCTCTCCACTTCTTCAACCACACCAGGAATTTAGCCTCCATTAAAGATAGACGCTGGGGAGCGCGGGGCGTAACGCGCATCGACACATCCGCTGTCGCTGATGTCTTATGAGCGCTTCAATTTTCGCCAGAACAGAGAGAGGAATGCCCGGCGCAAGTGAGGCCACAGGCGCTCCAGATCGGCCTCTTCAGCGGTATAGGGCGCCTGGTAAAGTGGGGCCCAGCGGTCGCGCACGAAGAGGTTCGTCAGCCGGTGCAGGGGAGCGGCCACCTGGGGCACAGCCCGGCTCAGGTCACCGCCATATTCATACGGCGTCTGCCACTTCTGGGGCGCGAAGCCCGCCCAACTCGCGATACGACAGAGGCGCCAGTACATGCCTGAGATGAATGTCGTGTTTTTGTAGAGAGAGCGCCACCAGTAGGTCCAGGCGGCGATACAGAACAGCAGCAGCGAGCACAAGAGGGTGACCAGTGAGAATTGCAGCAGCAGCGCCTGGTGGCCCGCCGTGCCCAGATCGCCGTTGCCTGCTCCCGCGTTACCTGAGCTGGCGGGATGAGGCCGCGAGCCGGGTGTGATATGCGTCGTAGGCTGCGTATGGACCGTGGGGGTCACGTGGGTTGTTGGCGATGGCGATGTGCCAACGGTAGGGTTTCTTGAGTCGCTCAAGGCGAAGCCGGGCGTTGGATCAAAGCTGATCCAACCATGTCCGGGAAAGTAGATCTGTACCCAGCTATGCGCGTCATCGCCGTTAACTACCCACACCTGCCGGTGCCGGTCGTAATGTCCCTGACTGAAGCCGCTCACCAGGCGTGCGGGTACCCCCAGCAGGCGCGCCATCACCGTCATGGCGGTTGCATAATACGTGCAATAGCCCTTGCGGGTCTGAAGCAGCCAGCTCACAACATCCACGTTCGCCGGGATGGGGATGTTAGAGACGGAATAGGTAAAATGCGTGGGATCGCTCAGGCGCGCCTCCAGCATTTGCATGGCCTGGTAGGCGTTTTGTGCTCCATGGGTCCACGCTTGAGCCGTTTGCAGAAGCGCGGGAGGCAGCCCGCCGGGTACCTGGAGATAATAGTTTTCGAGCAGAGCGTAGTTTGGCTCGCTCTGCCACGCGTTCGGCCCCCCGTCAGGCAGGCCTATGCTGGCAGCCGCATCCGTCGTGATCCGGGGTACGTTTGACGTGACTGTGTAACGCTCGCCCACGATCAAGGGGACCTGCTGTGTCCAGGCGCTGGCCCAGGCTGCGCCGTACACCGTGGTGGGCACGCTAAAGCTGACCGGCTGGGCGGGCGCGAAGATATAGTTTTTTGTGCCGCCAGGCGGCTGAAGCACCTGTATCGACAGGAAAGCCTGATCAGCAGTGACATTCTGCACATCAGGCGGAATCTGGCTTCCTGGAGAGTAGTTCTTCGGGCCAGACTGTGCGCTAGCCGAGATCCACGTATGACCATCGAAGTGGTCATAGGTAAACCCTTCTAGATATTGGGGCACGACCCTCCCCTGATAATTCAGTACTTCACCGGTGGGCAGGTCTACGCTGCCACTCACCGTGAGCTGATCGCCGAAAAAGTTGGTTGGATTGTCATAGGGCTTCACCAGGGAGCCGATATTCTGAAGCGAGACCTGGCGATGCGCGATATTGGCCATCGTATTATCCAGGTCATTCCAGAAGTGGACGCCCCACTGCGCCTGCGTGAATACCGGAAATAGCCAGCTTACAATAAGGATAAGCGCCGTCAGGATCGAGGCGATATTCATGCAGCGCGAGGAGATGGCCCGCAGCCAGGGGCGATCGGTATACAGCCCCTCGCTTCTCCATTGCTCTAACTGGGTAGCAAGCTGAATGCGCGCGATCAGCAAGATCAGCGCCCCCAGCAGCACAACTACCAGGAAGAAGTGTTCCTGTCGTGTGTAGTTCAGATTGACAAGCATAATAGAACAATACGCCAGCGCCACCAGCCAGGGAAGATGAGCGCGGTAGGTCAACCAGGTGCCCAGATAGCCGAGAAAGAAACACAGAAACGCCAGATAGAAGAGAAACACCATCTCGCCGCTGGCGCCAGCGCTGGTTGTGACGCCGCCTGTGACCAGTATGCGCAGGCCATCTATCAATGCCAGCCAGGAAATATGCAGTGCCACAGCGGTCGTCAACCAGACCGAGAGCCAGTATCCTACCAGGCAAGCCGCGACATGCAGCATCACCTGTGGGACACGCCGGCTTTTTGCCACGAGCAGCCCGGTTAGCAAGCCGCCAGGAGCGCTCCAGAGCAAAATAAATGTATGATCTACCCAGTTCGCGTATATAATTGAGAAGACAACGCTGTAGACCGCTACTAGCAAGAGCAACAGGGGCAGCCAGCCCTCGGCCGGCGCCAGCGTCATGCGGCGCTTCGCGGGTGGCGTTGCCGGATGCGAAGACGTGGGCTGCCGCCTGGGATCGCTGGCGTGCGAAACAAGACGGGGATCGTTGCCGGTCGCGCCGCCCAAAGCGCGTTCCTGGAAACCCGCTGAAGAATAGGAGTCCACGGCACTTGACTTCATCGATTACATGCTCCTGGCGTTCAAGAAAGCACTGATATCTCTGTGTATACTATACGGTATATACCATATTCGGGCTATGAAATAGCTCACATTATTTGCGCGCTGTATCCATTCTTCGTAGCTGCGCGATTTATCGCGCAGCTACGAAGGGTGAGAGACCTGATCACCTTAGCTGCATAGGAATTATAGCTTGCAACTAGTAATACGCTATTCCCCTTAAAGACTGCACATGGCACCTCCATATGGGCTATCGATGAGCCAGGACTTTTCGCGTTTAGGGAACGCGCGACATCCAGCGTGCCTGTTCCCAACCCAGGTGAGCGTGGCTATTTACTAGACGAACTACAGGGCCGGATTGTTGCCAATCAAGCAGACTGATGGTAGCGGGGTCAAGGAAGATACGAAAGGCTGACGAGACTGGCGCGTCCAGCGCTGCACAGAGCAGGGCTTTCACCGGCCCCACGTGCGATACCAGTACAACTGTCTGGCCCGCGTGTGCCAGATGCAGGCGCTCAATGGCAGCCACGACACGCCTGTGCATGGCTTCCAGGCTCTCGCCCCCCGGCGGCGCGATTGCGGTATCGCGCTCCCAGGCCAGCAGGCGCTGGGTATCTTCAGAGCCGCCAGCCAGCACCTCGGCCCGGCTCAAGCCTTCCCAGTGGCCAAAAGCGCATTCGCGCAGGTCATCAAGTACCTGCACCTCCAGATTGTGCCGGGCCGCGATAGGCAGGGCTGTCTGGTACGCTCGCTGCCGGGGACTACTATAGACCGCGGCCACCGGCAGAATCGCCAGCGCGCCCGCCAGTTGCCCGGCCTGCGCGTGCCCCAGGTTGGTCAGGGCATCATCTCGCGAACCGATGTAGCGAAATTCGCGGTTCGCGTGCGTCTCTCCATGGCGCACAAGCACAAAACGTGTTCCAGCCATAGCAGCATTACCTCTTCTTTCTGCCAAACGAGAGCAGCAGCAGGCTTGGGCAGATCAGCAAGCAGACCGCGCCAAAAACAAAGGCTGCCGACAGACTGACATTGGACTGCAACCAGCCTGCGGCGGTAGGACCGATGCTAAAACCGATGCTCCAGGTGACCGAATAGAAGCCCGCTAGCGTTGCCCGCTGGCGATCTGAAACCTGTTCCATCGCGAAGGCGGCATAGATCGGCTCGATCAGTGTGCGCATGAAAGAACGCGCGTATTCGCCGCCCACGGCCAGCACAAGCGTTGGCGCGAAACCGATCAAGACCATCAACGGCGAACTAAGATACATGACCGTGGTGATGATGCGCAGCTTGCTCCACCTGTGAACGAAGAGCGGTGCCGTCAGCGAAAACAGGCCTCCGGCGAATCCAGAGATGGTAAAAATAACCCCCAATGGGCCGGGCAACAGGTGGAAGCGCAGCACAAAGTAAAGCTGAATAAGTGCGACCACTGCGCCCTCTCCCATGGTAAACACCAGGTCGGGAAGCAGCAACTGCGCGAATAACACAATGGGGATTTTCTCGCGCGGCGCCCGCCGTTCCTGTGGCGCCTCCCCGGAGGCGGAAGGGCGCACATGCCTGGATTCGCGTATCAGCCAGAGTGGCAGGCCAAAGAAGAACGTGATCAGGGAGGCAGTGATGACACCCCAGCGCAGCGGCACCGGGCTGGCCGCCGAGACATGCAGGATGCCGGCCACAAATTCAGGGATCGCGCCCCCCAGCAGGTTGCCCAGCGCGCCAACACCAAGCAAGAGGAAGCTATTCAGGGCCAGCACACCGACGCGTTGCCTCTCCGTCGTACTCTCCACCAGCAGCGGGATATTGGTCACCCAGTAGGCCGACGAGACGACTCCCTGCAAGAAAGCGCAGGTCAGCAGCCACGGCGCCGACGTACCAAGCCCGGTACCCGCCAGAAACAGCGGCGTCAGAATGGCCGTTCCCACCAGCACCGGCTTGCGACCGACGCGGTCGGCCAGTAGCCCGCTGGGTACCGCGCTCAGCAGGGAGCCTATGGCTGGCATGGCGCTTAAAAGCCCAATAAAATCGGGGCGATAGCCCAGGCTATGCGCATAGTAGTTTATCGTCAAGGTAGCAATAGTCAGTTGAAAGCCTTTGCCCAGCGTAAAGAAGAGCAAAAGATAGACGTTTCTCGGCAGGTGCAGGATCGAGATTGTGAGTCGCTGGCTTTGCCGCTTTCCCTCTTCATCCGCCGCTGGAGCCGGCTCAGAGAGGTTGGGTGCGGAGGACATTGCATACTCTCCCGGTAGACGCTACATGTATCCGGTCATAGCGTACCATATGCTACCAGAGCATGCAATGTCCCAACCTGTACATCCCGTAAGGGAGCATGAAGCGCAAGAGCATCA
>JBDTHH010000439.1:0-8135 GCA_039937055.1 Ktedonobacteraceae bacterium
ACCGGGACGGCGAGGCAAGCCACGCGCTACGGGCCGGATAAGCAGGCCCTGGGGGCTTGTGCCCTGATCAGGCGGCGGGTTTTGGCGGCGACTGCAACTCGCTGATCTTTGCGCGCAAGGCCAGCAGCTCCAGGCCGGTCCACATCTCGAACACATTGCGTTGCGGCGTCCATTCTAAGACGGTTTGCCTGAATACCTGCTGATTGCCGGAACCCAGGGCCGGGTGGGCGGTCTCCAGGGGATGGACGGCGTGCTCGTTCTCAAGCGGCAGGTTCTCGGGGTGCCAGGCGTGGGCCAGGACGTACTGTCTGAAGCCCTTGACGACTTTATTGCCGTTTGGCGCGGTCAGGGTTGTGCCATCATCGTGCCAGCCCTGAGGTACATTCGCGCTGGTGGTTGCCTGCTTCTCCATAATCCAGATCTGCCTGACGGCGGCGTCGATACGCGCGGCCCACAGCGCGTCGGGGGCCTGCTTAGAAGTGGCGCCGAACGGGTCCATAGCTACCAGCGCGCCGGGCAGGTCTTTGTAGAAGACGACGACATGCAGCAGCCCGTTGCCAGGATGGCCATAGGGGTCGGGTTCGGTGATGATCACCGGGTGGCCCAGGACCAGGTGCTGGTGCGCCATCTGCACCAGGTACGCCCCGCTGCCGTTGATGGGGAAGAGCCTGATGCCGTGCGTCGCCACGTAGCTGACGAAGGCCAGGGCGCTGGTGCCGCCCCGGTAGCTCTGGCCGTACACCGTGTCTTTGAGTTCGTCAGGCTCGAACGGCTTGCCTGTCAGGTATTGCAGACCTGCCGCGATAGAGCTGGGGACGCAGTTGAGTCCACGATTCTCGTCGGGATGCCCATCGAGGGTGGGCGAGTTCAACTGGTTTTTGAAGGGGAAATTTCTGAGTTCGCTCATGGAGCCTCCTCTGTGGTGTGCCTGTGTATGACAGGCTGAATGGGGGACAGTCGTCTAGGGGGGATGGCCTACGAGTTGAGGTACATAGGGACGCGAGGGATGCGTCCTATAGAGTTGTATTCGGCAGTATCGCGAAGAACTTTAGGGTCGGCCTCCGCCCGCATAGGAACCGGGGTTGAGGCCTTGTCGGCGGGCAAAGGCAGCCGAAGCGCATTCGTTGATACAAAATAGATGACACGTCGCGCGTGATTGGGCTGCCACGCGCGTAGGGTTACAGGGCGCCCGCAAGGGATCGCCCCTACATTTCCGTCTTCGAATGGAACAATATATGGGATGGAACAGGACGCCCAGCACGCCAACATTGATGCTGTTCGCCTGACCGGACGTGTAGGGGCGACCGCAAGGGATCGCCCTGTTCCAATATCGCGATTCCTGGAAGGTGACACGATCTGCGCCCGCATCCCTACGCGACAAAGGTGGTCTAGCCTGGTTCCTGCTCGACTTCGCGCCAGGTGCCGCCGACCTGTGGAGAGAGCGTTTTGCCCTCAAGCAGGTGGGTCACTGGCAGGAAGAGTGGCTCCGGCAGAGCATTCCATGAGAACCAGCCAACCTGCGATTCTTCGTCAGGGGCACTGACTTTTAGATCGCCGGAGATATACTTGCTATCCATCCAGACCGTGATGTAGTGTTTGTTCTCGGCTTCAAAGATATCGTTGGTGATGGTCCTGAACTCGATGTCATCAATGGTCACGCCCATCTCTTCCAGCACCTCACGTGCGGCCGCGTGCTTGGGGTCCTCTCCAAAATCGATGTGGCCGCTGGGCGGTCCCCAGGTTCCGGCCCCGTGGGTGTTCTGGCGCTTCTCCAGCAATATGCGGTCCCCGTTGTATACCAGGACCGATACGCCTACCTTGACTTCGGGTGTGCCGTTTTGCAATTCTGGCATGGTTGCTCCTCTCTATTCGTTGCATAGCAGTCTTCCTGCTCTTACACTATAACACGTATGGAACAGGCAGGAGGACGCAGGAAGCTGCGCGCGCATCATATGTGTGCGCCCGTGCTCTCGCTGCTCCGCTTCGCGGTCAGCCACTGCTGCGCGAAGTCAACGCCGGCGCGTTGGCTGAAGAAGCGCGTCTCCGCTGAGCCAACTCTGCCGGTGGTAACCTGGCCTGTCTGCTCGAAGGCGGAGCCGATCTGGGGGAAGATGTCGGAGTCGATCACGATATCCTGGTACGTCTTCCAGACGCGCTGACCATTTTCAAAGTAGGGCGTGCCCAATGTCTCCGCTGTGGCGCCTGGCGCGCGATACTCCGCCAGGTGAAACGAGGTGTTGCGGTCATAGCCAACGCCCAGCAAGAGTATCTGGCCATCCAGATCGTAGATGCGCGCCAGCGGAGAGCTTTCACCGAGGCCATTTGTCAGGGTATGGTTGGCAATGATCTGTTCCGCGTGCTGCCCCCAGGCTGCGAACGATACCTGCGGGTGCGCGCTGCGCAGCGCGCCCGGCCAGATGCGAAACACCTCGACAACCTGGCCCATGCCGGAGGTAGGCGTGATGCGGGGATCGTAGATGGGCAACATATCGCGCACCGTCTGCCACCAGTCCTGCGGGATCGGGGGATGCGCCCATTGCGCCGGGTCGGAGTACCCGCCGCTCTGCGTGGGCATGACGATGGTGCCGGCGGGCGTGACGACATCCATCAGCGCCTGGACTACCGTCACCGCGCCCCCACAGACCCAGCCGAGCGCGCTGAGCGACGAGTGCGTGATCAGCGTCATACCCGACTCCACGCCAAGCTGCCGCAGGTCTTCGGCGAGGCTCAGGCGCGTGCGCGGCGCCGGGGTATTGTTTATAATGTCTTTTTCGCTCATACGATTTATTGTATCACGCGTTCGTCTGCCAGGGCCTTGAGAGCCTCCTCGAAGCATTCCATAGGCGGGTGGACGACCCCCGCGCCGATCTGGCCGATGCCGGGGAGGCGGTGCGCGATGCCGGTGTTGATCACGGGCGGCATGTTCAGGCGACAGACGCGGCGGATATCGATGCCCGTGGGTACGCCCTGGAAATCGAGGGCCGGCAGCCCGAACAGGGGATTACTGGTGACCGTCAGCTCGTACATCTGGCGCGTGTAGCGCAGGGCATCGGCTGATGTACCTCCGATGAATTGCACGATCGCGGGCGCGCCGGCCATGGCGAAGGCGCCGACGCCGCTGGTCTCCGTGATCGCGCTGTCACCGATGTCGGGGTTGCCATCTTGCGGCCCATAGCCCGCGAAGTAGAGGCCCTGGACCTCCTGCGCCGGTCCGACGAACCAGCGCTCGCCCAGCCCGCTAACGCGGATGCCGAAGTCGACGCCGTTGCGCGCCATGGTGACAACCACGCTGCTGTGCGGCACGTTCGCCCCGGCCAGCGTCATAGCTTTCGCCGCCGCCATCGAGGGGTTAAGGTGGAAGTGATCGTTCCCCGCGATAAATTGCAGCACGGCCACGGTCTCCGCTATCGAGTTCCCGGTCTCGACGAGCGCGGGCGCTACCTGACGCACGAAGAGCGAGGTGGCGGCCTTGTTGCGATTGTGGCACTCATCTCCCATCTGGAGCGCCTGCGCCATGGTAGCGCGCGCATCGACACCGCCCAGACTTCTGATAGCGCGGCCCAGAGCTGGTCCCAACACCTGCTGCATCCAGCGCAGGCGCTCCAAAACTTCGGGCGCGTAGGCCCCGTAGCGCAGGACCTTGCCCAGGCCCTCGTTCAGCGTCGCGTAGGTGCGATGGCCATGCGTCCGGTCCTCGACCACCAGGAGGGGCATGGAGGGCGAGGTGATGCCGGCCATGGGGCCTACGGCGTTGTAGTGGTGGCATGGCTCGAAGGCGATGGCGCCCGCTGCGGCCAGGCGCGTGGCTTCGTCCTCGTTCCCGGCCCAGCCTTCGTAGATGCAGGCTCCGATGACCGCTCCGCGCATGGGACCACACATACGCTCCCAGGCTATCGGTGGACCCGCGTGCAGCAGGCGCCGTTCGCGCAGGGCCGGGATCACCTCGTGCGCTGGCTGTACGTCCACGATCACTGGATGCGCCGCCAGCATGCGCTCGACCGCGACTTCGTTGGCTCTGTCTACCTCCGGGTCTGCCAGCAGCGCCATCAAGGCGTGCTGATCGCCTGCCGGGGGTCGCCACGCCACGCGCGTGACGGCAATGCCCTGCGCGTCGATCGCGTCGGCGAAGAGGTCCGCGCCAATGTGGATCACGGCCGTTGGTGTATGGAGTATATCGCCTGTCATCTGTGTGTCCTTTCTATGGGGAGGTTCTTCGTAGCGGCGTGATGTATCACGCGTGGGGCAGCCATGTCGTCGGGTCTGCCCACGCGTGATACATCACGCCGCTACGAAGAACGAATAGATTCTGTCGTCAAGCTACCAGCTCGGCGCAGCGCACGGCCGCCTCCGCGTTGCTGGTAAACACCTCGGCACCCGCTTCCCGGAATCTGGCAAGCTGCGCGGAGAGCCGTTGCGGATCATCCTCGGTCCCACACAGCGAGATCACACACGCCAGCAGGCGATTAGCGCTCGCGGCCTGCTCAAGCGCGCTGGCGATAGCCGGCGCGTAGACCCCAGCGGGATCAGGATGCGAGCAGTAGCCCAGCACGATATCCAGCAAGATCACCGCTACACCTGGATCGCTGGCCTCTTCCTGGAAGCGCTTCAGGCGCAAACTCGGATCGATCATGGGATGCGGGCGCCCGCGTGTGTATTCGTCGGCGCCGAAATCGATGGCGCTATGCCCTGACGTCTGCTGCCCCTCGCTCAGCCGCCACGCGGGTTCCAGCGGGATATTGGAATACACCGGCCCAACGCGCTCCGCCCAGATGTGCATGGCCTCGTCGCACAACGTCCCCCCCGAAAAGAGCGCCACAATCCTCCCCTGCCCCAACGTTCGCTCCTGATATGTACGGGTATCCCTTGCGGGTACCCTGTCGCCGGTACCGGCAGGTGTCTGGGTATTGGATGGTGAATCGTTGGCTGTCGCGCCACTCGCTTCCAGGCTCACGGCCCTCGTGCCATCAATTTCCACTGGCGGGATCACCACTGGCGGGGGCGCGATTGTGATCGTTCCCATGCTCTCTGGTCCCAGGGGAGCCGGGATCGTCCCTGGTTCATCCTGGCTCTTACATAACGCCACAGCCTTCTGTGCTGCCTCCGTGAGCGTACGGGTGATCGTCACGCGGTCCCCATAGCGGTTTTGCAGCGCATCATGATCGGCACCCACGAAGATCACGATCACGGGCTTCGAGGTTTTGCAGGCCTCCTCAAGGACGCGCTGCGCCACGCTGGACGCGGGCGGCTTGGAGATCAGCACAATGACTTCCGTCTGCTCGTCGGCTTGCAGGAGGTGGATGCCCTGGATCGTGGTGATCGCTCCCACCGCCTCCGAGAGGTCGCGCCCGCCGCAGCCGATGACCTGCGAGACGCCGCTACCCTCCTGCGCGATAAGCGACATCACCTGCTGGATGCCGGTGCCGGAGGCGCCAACGATGCCGATAGGCCCGCGCGGCACCACATTGACAAAGCCCAGCCCCACGCCGTTGAGCATCGCCGTGCCACAATCGGGTCCCATCAGCAGCAGGCCATGTTCGTGTGCCAGGTGCTTCAGCGCGATCTCGTCGTCAAGCGCCACATTGTCGCTGAAGAGGAAGACGTGTAGCCCGGCGCGCAGGGCCTGCTCGCTCTCCAGGGCGGCATAGGGACCCGGCACCGAGATCACTGCCAGCCTGGCATCCGGCTGGAGGCGCGCGGCCTGCTCAAGCGAGCGCGGCTGCTCCGGTTCGCTGGCGGCCCCAGCGCTGGCGCCGGAGGTGGAGCGCCGCGCCAGTTGCTCCTGGGCGGCCTCAAGTGCAGCCTGCGCACTCTCTTCGTCGCTGGCCCGCACCACCAGCAGGACATCGCCGGGTCCCGCCTGTGCGTCAATCGGCCCCAGCCCGGCCTCGGCGAGCAGTTGTACGTTAGGCGCGGTCGCCATCACCGCCGCCGCGTCCTCAACTCCTGGCATGCCTGTGAGCGTGCGCGCGATCTTCATCAGCGTAATCGAGTCGAAATAGGTGTTGCGCTGTGTGCGTGCTTTAATAATCATACATGTATCCTTATATACAAAGGCGCCTCTGTTAGTACTAGCGTTTGGGTCCTCTCTGCGCCTCCTGTATTATATACTCATTGCGATCAATCGGCACGGGGTTTTACAGAGAGGAGAATGTGATGGGACCGTTGAAACCAAAACAGAACCACAAGGCAATTGGGGAACAGAGTGAGGCTATTATTATGGCCAGACTTTTAGAGGCCGGCTATGGCGTACTAACACCCTTTGGCGATAATCGCCGCTACGACCTGGTGATTGAGGATGCTGACAACCAGTTCTGGCGCGTCCAGTGTAAGACAGGCTGGATGGATGAAGGGAAATCAGTGATTAAATTTGCTACGGCGAGTAGTTATAATCACACCACGAAAAACAAGGGGTGGAAAAACTATAGAGGACAATGCGAATATTTCGCTGTATATTGCTCAGAAACTAAGGGCGTATATTTAGTTCCTGTCGATCTGGTAGGTGTGACTCAAGCAGCACTACGCCTGGTACCAACAGTGAATAACCAGGAGAAGGGTGTGCGTTGGGCGAAGGATTATGAGTTATAGTGACCGCGGTGGGGCTCGAACCCACGGCCAATCGGTTAAAAGCCGATTGCTCTACCACTGAGCTACGCGGTCTCGTTTCTAGTATCACTATAGAGAGGTGATGCTGGCTCACCTGAGCTACACCAGTCCAGACGTATGATACCATACATGTCAAGAAGAGCGCGCCCGACAGGGATCAGGGTGTGCCTTGATATCTCATATATGGCCCTTTCACTGGTGTTTGTAGCGTCCTGTGGCACTGTTACGTGTCTATGCTAAGATGGTAATAGCGAGGTCAGCAATTTTCATAGCTATGCGGTCTTGTTTGTTGCCGGGTGACGTGGTACACTACGGCATGTTACTGGCTATGGCAGACGTTACTCCATAAATCTAGCCATAGATGGTTGCACGAACCACGCGTGACAGGTAAAGCTATGCGCTGCGGCTCAGCCTTGAGCGAGCGTTATAGCTGGTGTATAGCGAAACGACAGATGGCGATGACAGGAGGCGGTGCTTCCCCGTATCAACTGAGCGGGCAGGGCACCGGTAAAATGTGACAAAACGAATCCTTGTTGTTGACGACAAGAACGAGTTGCTGCATCTCATGCGCCGGGTTCTGGAAGACGAGCAGTACCAGGTCTCTATTTTACAACAGGGTAGGGACGCTTTTACGCACGTCAGGACCCAGTTGCCGGATCTGCTCATTCTTGATTTGCGCCTGGGCGATATTTCCGGTCAGGATATCTTAAAGCAGTTAAAAGGTGACCCCGTAACGCGGGAGATCCCCGTCATCGTCTATACTGCGGCCGTGCTTGAAGCTGAGGAGGTGAGCCGGCTGGTAACATCCGATCCTGTCAGGTACCAGGCGGTACACGTTGTACAGAAGCCCTTCGAGTTGGCGAGCCTGCTGGCCCTGGTGCAGCAGATGCTCAATGAACCTGTACGCTAGCGAGTGCAACATCACTTTGTGACGTAGCCGGAGATTGCCGGTCTTTTTTGTATCACACTGTCCATAAAATTTTTTACCAGAAAGGATGAGGTAAAATGAAGTTAGCTGTTGGATTACTGATTGGTTTTGGTCTGGGCGTAGCGGTAGGCTTGTTGCTGGCCCCACAGTCAGGCGAGGCCACCCGCTCGCAACTCGGTGAGCAGGGTCTGATGCTGCGCGACCGCTCCTTTGGCATGAGCGATGAATTGCGCACGCGCGCCAACGACGCTCTGGGTCAGGGGCGCGAAATGTATGTGCGCACAAAAGATGATTTGTCCGATCGCTATAGCCGGGCCAAGTCAGGCGACCTATAACTCAATCCGTCGCCGAGCGCTTGCGCATTTGGCAGGCGTGCCGTGATCCGATCCGTAGGGGCGAGGCACGCCACATTGGTTGATACTCAATAGAGGAAGAGATGTCGTGTTGGAACAGGGCGCAGGCCAGCGGCGCCTGTACACGACATGCTGATCTCTTGCGTGCAGGCATCCGTCCTGTTCGCTCACCGATATGTCCCCTTCTTTCGTGGAGGGGCGCCGCTGGCCTGCGCCCTGTTCCAACCACGCGCTCCCCCCGCTTTTGTATC
>JBDTHH010000440.1:0-4314 GCA_039937055.1 Ktedonobacteraceae bacterium
GGCGAAATGGCCTGGCCATTTCGCCCCTTCCGCACACTCTCTCCCCTTATATCTCCTGCCATTTCTTTTCGAGTTCCAGCCACACCTGGCGAATGTGCTCCACCTCGTCCTGATTGGGCACGATGCCGCCATAGCGAATGGCGGGTGTCAAAGCGAAAGGTTACATGTGAGAGGCCACCTTAGCCAGCAGGTCATCCATGTCAAACGGCTTGGCCAGAAAATCATCGGCGCCGCAGGCTCGCGCGGCTCGTTCGGCACTGGGGTGAGCTGAAATCATAATGATGGGGATGGCGCGCGTGTGTTCCTGGCTTTTCAAGTATCTGGCGATCTCGCGCCCATCCTTGCCGGAGATCAGCATATCGAGGATAATCACATCGGGGAGCGTATGCTTCTCTATCTGCTCCAGGTAGTCGCCCTTCTCGGTGATCGCGACCTCGTACCCGGCATCTTCTAACATCGCTTGCAGGAATTCGAGAATATCCGGGTCATCGTCGACAACGAGCACCCTTTTCTTGCCACTTTGCATACACCGCTCACCCTTTCTATCAAATGTTGGCTGCGTCTGGGGACCCGGTCGCACCCTGTTGCCTGCTCAAAGGCAGAGAAAAGCTAAATGTTGCGCCCTCGCCTTTGTGGCTCTCAACCCATATTTTACCATGATGCCGCCTAATAATCTCGTTTGAGATGTAGAGGCCGATGCCCAGTCCGGGGAATGTCTTCTCCATCGGATCGCTGACCTGATAGAAGCGCTCGAAAATGTGCTGCTGGTGTACCTCGGCAATACCGATGCCGAAGTCCTGAATGCTCACCACTACCCTGCCATCAGCGATTGACGTGCGAATAACCACCTTGTTCGCCTGAGGGGAGTATTTGATAGCATTCGTGAGCAGATTGATCAGCACCTGCTCGATACGATCTTTATCGCCAAATACCTGGGCTTGCGTGTTGCCCTCAAGGGACAACTGGTGATCCTGAGCGATTTCCTGAAGGCTTTCTAGCACCTCGTGGAGCACCTCGTCGAGCTCAAAAGGCTCTTCCCGGAAGAAGAGCTTGCCGGTCTCCATTCTGGAAATGTCGAGCAAGTCATTGATCAGTTGGGTGAGCTTGTTCAGTTGCTTATCCATGCGGGCCAGGAAGCGCCGGACCTGTTCGTCGTTGCGCTCATTGAGGCGGCGTTGCAGCACCTGAGTGAAGCCCTTAATACTGGTGACAGGCGTCTTAAGCTCGTGGCTTGCCATGCTGATGAACTCATCCTTGCGCTGCTCCAGGGCTTTGTGCTCCGAGATGTCCATATTGATACCGACCATGCGCAGCGGCTGGCCCTGCTCATCCCTGAAGACACGCGCACGCGCGGCAATCCAGCGGCTGCTATGATCGGGCCAGATAATGCGAAACTCCGTGTTAACCTCGCCGCTCACCGTCGTGGCCTGCTGAGTTTTGAGAACGCTCTGCTCGCGATCCTCAGGATGCAGGAGCTGCAGCCAGTCTTCTAGCCTGCCCTCAAAGCCGCCGGGAGGTAATCCATACAGCGCCTCCAATTCCTGCGTCCAGGAGATGTTGCCGGTCTGGATGTTCCATTCAAAGGTACCGATACGACCTGCCTCCTGTGCCAGCGCCAGCAGCTCGCGCTCGCTGCCAAGCTGGCGGGCCAGTTCCTCCGCATCCCTGCGCGCCTCCACCTGCCCGCTGACATCAACGGCATGGATGAGGATACCCTCTCTCCGACCCTGTACGTCGTGTATTGGCTGGCCTACAAAGTTGAAATATTTCTGCTCAAGCCTTTCATCGCCATTGGTGTCCAGCGCGGCCGGGAATTCGTTGCCGATAAATGGTTCGCCTGTGGCATAAATGCGGTCGAAGATATCCCAGATACCCTGTGAAACAAGCTCAGGGACCGCTGTACGGCCTGGTTTCCCAATCAACTCAGAGGCCGGCCTCCCCACAATTTGCTGGTAGAGGGCATTGGTCATCTCGTATATGTGCGTGGGGCCGCGCAGGATGGCGATGCCCGCCGGAGCCTGCATCAGTAGTTGCTGCAGGCGCTGGCGCTCAGCCTCGGCCTCTTTGTGTGCCTGCTCGGCCTCCTTAAGAGCCGCCTGTTCGCGCAGCCAGAGCTGGTGGCGCTCCTCCTCAGCGTGTTTGCGCTCGCCAATATCTTTGGCCAGCCCCATAAAACCAATGGCAGCTCCTGCTGTATCGTGCAGGGGGGTTGTTTTGATATCGACCCACACACGGCTCCCATCTTTGCGCTGTCCCCGCCATTCGCCTATAAAGTCTGTCCCCTCGGCAATAGTCGCCAGGTCCTGCGCGAACTGTGCCATATCAACATCTGGATAGAGAACTGCCGGCGTCTGGCCCAGCATTTCCTCGGCTGTGTAGCCGAAGACCTCCCTGGCCCCCTCGTTCCAGTAGATGATTTTTCCTGCCAGGTCGGTCACCACGATGCTGTCTCTGACATTTTGCAAGATGTTCGCCAGGAATTGCAGCCGTTCCGGTGTCTCCTGCTGCCCGTGCTGTGAGGCCAACGGCACACCTGAATGCTGAATCTGCTGGTTATTGCTGCGCTGCATATCGTCTCCTGATTGGCGCTTGAAAATATCGGGGAAGAGGCTCTCAAGAATGAAGTGTTCTACGCCCCCGACCTCCCATCTGTTATAGCACGCAGAAATGCGCTATAAGGATACGAGTACCCCCAGATAGATTGCAGATTCTCATAGCCTCCTGGATGACGAAGGCTTTCTCCAAAGGCATGTGAAGGGCAAGATTGGAGAAGTTTTTGGGCTTTTCCGTCTGCTATAATGGCCACGTGAGCAGTGCAAAGAGAACGAAGATGAGAGGAGTATTATTCATGGAGACGAAACCAAACGATCAGCAGGAAAGCGACCTTCCGCCGGGATTATCCAGGCCGGCACAACGGGCACTTGCCGGGGCCGGGTACGCGCGACTTGAGCAGTTCACCAGCCTCAGTGAGGCTGAGGTCCTGCAGTTGCATGGTATGGGACCCAAAGCAATGGATCTGATCCGTCGCGCGCTCGCCGCCAGAGGCCTCTCATTCGCCGAAGGGAAGAAAAGCAAGACAAAGGATGAGGTTTAGCCGTCTTAGTGTTTACGTAGGAGAAACAGTTTCATGGATGATTACAGTCTTGTTGAACGAGCGCCAACAGTGGAGGAGTATCAAGCGTTACGCATTGCTGTGGGCTGGGGTGAAGCGGATGCGGGTGCCACCCAGAAAAGTGTGCAAAACAGCTTATATTGGGTCTGTACTCTCAAGCAGAAGCATGTGATTGGATGTGGTCGAGTCATTGGAGATGGTGGCCTCTGTTTTTATGTGCAAGATCTCATTGTTCTGCCCAGTTATCAGGGGCAAGGGCTTGGGCGATGTATGATGGAGAAGATCATGGACTATTTGCAGACAAACGCTCATCAAGGCGGTTTTGTGGGCCTTATGGCTGCCAAAGGGGCCTCTAGCTTTTATCTGAAGTACGGCTTTGTGGAACGCCCAGCCCCAGATTATGGACCAGGGATGATCTTGTTTTGGAAGTGAACCTTTGTGTATATGACTTGCCCTATGGTCGTTGTGGGGTGGAAGGTGTGACGGATGTGACAGGTGATAGAAGAGCGTATCGTTGGGTGAATGGTGGAAGTGTGACGGATGTGACGGATGTAATGATGAGGGGAAGCATGGAAGGGGAGCCTTTCTTGCCGGTGAGAGTGGTGGGGGAAGCAAGCAGGCAGGTACACTCTTGCTTTTAAGAAGTATAACATATATGTGGGAAGCAAGCAAGCGGTTTTTGAAAGCTTGAAAGCGGGGAGCGCAGTCACAGGGGAGAGCGCTCCTTACGAGAGGGAATGTGTTAAAGTAGGCGGGCATTGTCGGTGGGCAAGAGGAGCCGAAGCCGTCGCCCCCAGGACACGCGGAGCCTCCTTTTTGGCATATGTTCATGCCTATGAGGCAAGCCCCACCCTACGGGACTCGCGCCTGCACGTCCTTGCTTGCATGGTCTTGCGATGTCTGGGAGGGGCCGTCGTCCGGCGCATTGTAGGTAGGGGGGCGCGGCCTTCTTGAGAGCGCTCGCAGGATGGTGGCAATGGCGGCGGCGATACTGGCGACGGAGATGAAGAAGATCACCGGCACGATGCCCAGCAGGTCGGCAAAGCCGCCCATAAACAGCATCACAGGGATGGCGCCGCCGTTGAAAAGCGCCTGGTAGAGGGCCAGGACACGCCCGCGCATCTCGTTGGGCGAGTGCTTCTGCATCAGCGTCTGCGCGGGCACGATGACAAAGTCCAGGCTAAAGCCTACCATGGCGGTGA
>JBDTHH010000441.1:0-8841 GCA_039937055.1 Ktedonobacteraceae bacterium
GGCCTCTTCGTTCATGCCCTGCGCACGCATGGCATTGGCCAGTTGACGATAGGCGCGGACGGCTTCGTGATAATCTTCTAACAGCCTGGCTTTTTCGCGCACTGTTCCTGGCGGATGGCTTTTCTCCAGCCGGCGCGCCTTGTCTTCATCGCCCAGGTGTTTGATGTACGACCAGTTGACGACGGCGAGATTGACGCTCTCCCAACGGACATCGGCGAGCAAGGCGCAACCGGATTTCTCTTCGCTCAGGATGCTGCGCTCCAGATTGGATGCGCTATCGAAAAAGGCGTTGCGCAGGTCGGCCCCCTGTAAGCGTGCGCTGGGAAGGTAGGCGCCTTCCAGGTGGGCACCTCTGAGTTTGGCGTTCTCCAGATGGGCCCCGCGCAGATAGGCATCGTTCAGATAGGCACGAAAGAAATTGGCCTCTTCCAGGTGCGTCCCGCGCAGGGTGACCCCTTCCAGGTGCGTCCCCTGAAGGACCGCGCCCTCCAGGTGCGCGTCACTGAGGTTCGCTCCCTGCAAATGCCCGCCCGCCATCGCGCGTTGCTCTAGAGTCGTGAGATTCCACTCTTCGCGAGTCAGCCCGCTGCGCATGCGCGCTAGCGGTAAAGAGCGCAAGTCGACCCGGCGCAGATCGGCCGCGCGCAGATCTAAACCCACGCGCCCACGCTGCTGCCCATCGCTCCAATCGACCGGGCCGCGTCCGCCTTCATGCGTGAGCAGGAGCCACTCGACATCGGCGCGAGTCAGCTTCACATCGTTGAAGGGATACACGCCCCGTTGAATATCAGGAGGGTTGGCGAGGCAGGCAGTCAGGAACTTTTGCCGCTCGCTGTCGATTTCAGGCTCGCTGCGCCACGAGGGGTTGGAAGAGGGAGAGGGCGCCGTCACTGAAGAATGGTGTTCTTGCTGCTTCACAAGCAATCCTCTCCCTGTTGCTTATCTCGTTTCCATCTTAAGCGGCCAGGCATGGCAAGCCATTTTGCCGGTGGTGCTGGTAGTATAGCATGGGCAGGCCACATGAAACAAGGGCGCGAGAGCGGCCTATTGTGTAGGGACGCCGCTGGCCTCATACGTTGCTATGAAATCGAGGGAGCGCGCATTGGAGCAGGGCGCAGGCCAGCGGCGCCCCTACACGAAAAACCAGGCTCCGCTCTCTTCCCCGGCTGGTTGTCTTGTTTCGTGTAGGGGCGCCGCTGGCCTGCGCCCTGCTCCCACGCCGCCATATCGCCTCTCTGTCGGACCTCCCCTATTTGTATCAACGCCTGCGCTCGCCTGCGCCCGGTCCCTACGCGGATGGTGACGCGTTGTTTTTTACGGCTTGTTGGAGCTGGAGCATCTCCAGGAAGGTCCACGATTTCAGGTCGCGCTCCAGGTGGAAGCGTAGGAGATCGTGCATCGCTAACTCCAGTTCGATCTGTAACGCGGCACTCAAGCGCCAGTGCGGTACCTCCTGCCAGGAACTGCGTTGGAGCAGCCGCAGCACTCTGAGGGCCTGCACTGACAGCGGGCGGGTCCACAGGCGCGAGCATTGCGGGCAGAGTGTGCCTCCAAGCGAGGGAGAGAAGCCGTTCTTTTCGGGTTGCAACTCACTCCCACAGTGGGCACAGGCGCGAAAGGCCGGTTCGTAGCCGATGTGGAAGAGCAGGTGGATCTCAAAATAGCGCAGCAGGAGGTTCGCGCGCGTATACTCCTGGCCGGCGGGGAAGTCGCCTTGCTCGTTATGGCGCTGGAGAGCGACGGCATCGGCCTCCAGGGCGCGCAATGTCTCCAAGAGTAGATTGTAGACGGCCAGGTGCCGCGTGTCATCCTCGATAAAGCGGTCCACCAGTTCAACGAGGTAGAAGCCACAGGTCATATGCCAGAGGCTGGTGCGCAACCGCAGGAAGCTTTCGCGCCCCTCGGCCTGGGTCACGATTTCGAGGTTACGGCCGATGGCCATCTGCAACTGGCTATGGCTGAAGAGTTCGAGGTGGCCAGCCAGTTTGCTGACAGGGCGGCGCGTGCCTTTGGCGACAGCGTGGATCTTGCCCTTCGCGGGTGTCAGGAGGGTCAATATGCGATCAGCCTCACCCAGGTCGATGCGTTTGAGCACAATCGCTTGCGTGGAATAGCTGCGTTGTTGGCGCATAAGTATGTTTTCCTGAAAGAACACAAAGAAAGACGTGAACCATCCTCACGTCTTCTTTCGGCAGGGAGGCGACGAGCGGATTCGAACCGCTGGTGCAGCTTTTGCAGAGCCGTGCCTTACCACTTGGCGACGTCGCCGAAACTGGGAGCGGGAGACGGGGATCGAACCCGCGACTTTCTCCTTGGCAAGGAGATGCTCTACCACTGAGCCACTCCCGCATATTACTTGCGTTCGTGACATTAAGATAGCATATGAGACACCTTTTGTCAACAGGTTTTTGGCGGAATGGCGAAAATCAGGGAGATTCTATAGGGGCGATGGCTTGCCCCTATAGAATCTCGAAGCCCCGTTCTTTCAGGAGTTCTATCACGCGCTCCAGGTGTTCGGGGGCCACGCGAACCAGGCGTTTGTGCTGCTCGACCTCGGTGCCAAGCAGGCCTTGCAAGGCTTCATCCGCGCGCAAATCCAGTAGCGCCTGGGAGGAGAGGTTGAGCAGTGGTGCATGTTCTACGCGCATAGTATGCTGCTCGCCGTAGCCGCCGCCCCACAGTTTAAGGCGAATCAAGAAGGAAGCAGGCACGCCACCTTCGCAGTACTGTTGCAGAAAGCCGATGATGTGCTCCAGCGGCAGGTCGGCGGCGCGCGCGCGCTGGATAGCGGCCGGTGTAATGAGGCGCCAGCCTGTGGATTCATCGAGTTCACTGATATGTTCAAGCTCCGCCGCCAGGTAGAGATCGACCACGGCGTAGCGCGGTTCCAGCAGACCATTCGCGTTAAGTTGCCACTGTGGCTCGCAGGCGACCAGGTGGCCGGTGCGCAGGATGCCGTCGTGCTGCGCCGCCGCGGTCAGCGCCGGCAGGTAACCGAGCTGCCATAGGGCCTCCTGCACACTGGCCAGATGTTGCGGGGCCACCTCCGCCAGCAGGGGAGCCAGGCGGCGACCCAGCAGCAGGCGCATAGCGTCATGCGCGAAAAGGGCGTCGAGCAGAGCGGCATCATGCACTTCGATCAGGGTGGCCCCGCGCCACAGTTCCACCCGGCGCGCCTGGCGCTCCCATTCCAGCAGGGAGTATTGCACATTCTGCGGCAGGTCCCCGCCGGAGGCCTGCTCCAGCACCTGTTGAATGGTGTCGGCGTGCATCTCCTTCTGAATGGCACGCGTTACACTGGCCCTGGTCAGACGATACTGGGCGATATGCTCCAGGCCAACGCGCTCGGCGAAACGGTCAAGCTTGACCAGGAGGGCCTCAGAGACGGGGGCGAGCGCGATTAACTCGAAATTGGGCTGCACAATCAAGCGGCCCCAGGCAGGTTCCGCGACCTCTGGCGGGACATCCGTGGTCACCAGGGGCGTACCCGGTGCCAGGCGAAACATACTGGTGTGGCCCTCGCTCTGTAGCTCTATCAAACCAAGCCAGTGCAAAGGTCCTGAGATCACCGTCTTCACGAATCCCCCCTCGACCAGGTACCAGCCCTCGCGATGGGTCAGCCAGCCGCGTTGCAGTCTGAAATCCAGGCCATAGGGATTGCTCCCTACCGAATAGCGGTCTGCGCGTGGGCCATACTGGCGGGGGAAGAGGAGATAGGGCATATACAGCTTGCCGCGTGTGGCGAATGCAGCAAGATCGCTCCATACATCAGCAGGCTCGTGTAGAACCTGTTCCACAACGACGCGCCGGGCCTGGATCACCTCTTCATGAGCGGGGTCCAGCGGACCAGGGCCGGGACGCACAATCACATTTGGTAAGTAGCCAAGCTCGTTCCAGAAGGGCGTCTCCAACCACAAGCGATAGCAGCGGCGCGCGCGCTCTAGCAGCGGCAGCGAGAAAAAAGCCTCGGCGGGGGCGGCATAAAGGCTGTTCTGGCGCCGCTGGAGGAGGCCTAATTTCATCAAGAGCAATCTCAAGAACAGGAGGTGTGGAGCCTCGTTCTCCGTGCGAACCAGCTCAACCGGGGGCTTGAAATTCATGTGCTCGCTCACCTGCCGCAGCGCCGGCCGCGAAAGCAGGCCGGCGCTGAGCAGCGGCAGTCCCTCCCGCTGCGCGGATACCAGAGACCAGTAGAGGTAGAGCGCGCGCTGCACGGCGCGTATGCTTTCGCCGAGTTCAGCATCGCCTTCAGCACCCGCGTCCTCTCGCTTCCATATGTCGTCAGCCACCGCCATCACCGCCCTGGGCACGATCAGCACGCCATCATACACGCCGCTTGCATATGTATCGCGACCGGCAAAATTCGTCTGTTTTCCCCAGAAGACCAGGCCAAGGAGCAGCAGGCGCTGCAGCGCCTGCTCAAAGATACCGTGGGGGTGCGGGGTTGGATACTGTAGCGCCGGCTCCTGCCAGCGCCCATGCTCCTGCAAGCGGCCCTGGGTCCCCATGCGCCCATCTTGCGCTGGCGCGCCATCAATGCGATTGAGCAGGTCGCGGCTTGAGAAGTAGAGAGCCAGGTCGCGGCTGTTCGCGCGCCCGCCGCACAGCACCAGTTCGCGCAGGATCATCTGCTCCGGAGCGCTCAGGTCGCGCAGCAGTTCGGCAACGACTGAAGGCTCGAAGAGATGGCGCGCAATGTCTGCGCTGGGTGTTGTCGAGGTCACATCAACGATATCGGCGTTCTGTCCTTTGACCGGGAGGGGCAGGCGGCGCAATTTTGCCAGGGCTTGCAGGTGATAAGGCGGCACAGTATGCAGCAAGTCAAGATCACTCTGTTCCATATGCCTCCTCATGTAATAGGGGCACCTGTCCCCGCCGCTTGAGATCCTCAATGAGCGCCCCGGCTCCCGGCTTTTTCAGGATTGCGAGTGTGGCATGCAACGGGCGCACAACCTGCTCATCCAGCGATGTCGTCGTCGAAAGTTCACGCATCACCAGGGTATCGGCCGTCTCCAGCAGTGTCACGCCCGTATACAGGCGCACCTGTCCATAGCTTGCCTGCCAGCGCTCAAGCTGCGCAACTAGGCGCGCACGCGGGCTACCGGGGAGGGCTTCGCTCCCCGCTTGCGCCCGCAGCAGCTCGATCAGAGCAGAGGGATGCTGGCCGCGATTCAGGGCCTCGCCCAGCGAACCAGGCGCCGGCCGGTAGCGGAGGCGGTCACCATCAATACCCGCGACCTCTGCGAAGCTCTCTACCAGTTCTATCGTGGCCCACGCGGCCGGGCTACACGAGATCAAGATATTTCCAGCATCCGATACTTCCAACATGGGCCTCTCATCTGGCACACCCGGTGCCGCCGGCTCAAGCGGGACAATGCCGGCGAACAATGCTCCGGCCCATGAAGTGAGACGGAACGCCTGTAACTTCCCATCGGCGGACAGGGCGACATCGCTCAGCCCCAGCCAGCGCAGCGGCCCCTGCAACAATTGCGCCAGGTAGCGCCCCTCCGCGCGCAGCCAATCGTTGACCTGTGCGGGTCGCAGCGGGCGCCCCTCCTCCTGCTCTAACCACCAGTGCGGTGAAGGGAACTGGCGCTGGCGCCTCTGTAAAAACAAAGGGGTCAACCGGTAAATAAAACGCGCGAACGCGGAGAAATTGATCCATTGATCCAGAGGAGCCTGGGCCAGCAGCGCCAGCAACGTCTGCTTCGCCTCGCTATTCTCCAGCGCCAGTTCTCCCGGCCGTAGCGCGGAATGGTGTAGGGAAGTAGTCCGGCAGCGCAGGCGCAGACCGTGCTCTTGCAACTCAAACAATTCGTCGTAGCTCGGCTGCATCAGCCAGAGTGAGTAGAGGTCGCGCGCAACCTCGCCGCGTTCGAGACCAAGCAGCAACTGGGCGGCGTTGGAGAGCACGCGCAGGTGTGCTGTGCCTGACTCGTCTTTGTAGAGAATATCGGAGAGCCGCAGCAGGCGTATCGCAAAGCGCAGGAAGGCGGGTGAGCGCGGCACTATATCCTGCACCACAGCGAGCAAGGAGGACGACGGCTGCCTGGCGGGCGCCGGTATGGCGACCGATCCATCGGTAGGAAGCGGGCCGGCGGCGCGCACCGTCGAGAGCAGATCAGAGGGAGGCAGCGTCGCGCTGGCTTCTTCCTCATCGTTATCGTATTCCAGCCGGTAGCCATCCAGCGCGCGCGCCACGAGCAGCAGGTCCGCGAGCAGGCTGTGCCCTTTCGCCTCCTGCACAAGCGGCGCGGAAGTGCCCCGCTGATCAGCCGCGTCCATATCAAAGGGCGTGATTGGAAAGGTGATATGCAGCGCGCCACGCACTTCTGGCGGCACATACCAGCCCAGGCCTACATCAAGCAGGGAGCCGCTAAAGCCAAGGCGCTGCTGCGAGGAGCCATGCAGATTCGTGCGAAAGAGCAGGCCCTTCTTTTGTAATGTGTTGAGCATGGCCTGCAACTGGTTGGCATAGCCAAGCGAGAAGCGCTCGAAGAGGCCGCGCAGGTCATCGTCGGTGAGCGAGCCGCCAGCCAGGACAAGGGCCGCCAGCAACTGACGCTGCGACTTCTCAAGCGTCCCCACCACGCGTCGCACAACATCAGGACGCTTGAATGCTTCCAAGATAGCGTCCGCGAGCTGCTGTTTATTCAAGCCGCTGGTAGGGGCTTCATATTCACGCGCAATGCTGCGTAGCTCATTGAGAGGCAGTAAGGCCAGTATATCGGTGACGCTCCCTAGCGGCATCGGACCGCGGATCAGTGCGATGTGTTTAGCCCGCGCAAGGGGACGTTCGCGCCTGGGTGAAGGCGGATCTTGATTTCCGGATTTCGCGCCGCCAGCACCTGAACTGACACTATCTTCATGCTCGAAAGAGGCCAGCTCGGCCGCAGCAGGTTCGGGGATAGTGGGTAAAGCCGTAGAAAAACTCAGTGGATTGTCAAGCCAGCGGTATAAGAGGGCGGCGGCATGGCTACAAGGAGTGCTGGGGGCTGTGCGGCAGCCGCAGGTGATCTTCCACGAACCGGCCGCCAGGACTTCAACCTCGACGGGGTAACGACGTTGCTCGCTTGCTGAATGTTCTATCTGCCCTGCTTCTTGTGTCGCTAATGCCTCGTTGTCAGGGGGCGCGTGCTGCACATTGACGATGCCGGAGAGTCGCGCCCCCTGTCGTCGGCTTGCATGCACCAGTCCCAGCCGGCAATACTCCTGTCCCAGCGAAGCCGCTGCCAACCCTGCTGCATGGATAATATCGGCCGCCCGCAGGCGTTGTAATGTGCTGGGTACAACCTCATCCATAGCTATTTGCCCGCAATACTCTACTGTCTCTCAATTACATTGCGTAATCATAGCATGTTCCTAATAGAGGGGTCAACACAAACGTTTTGCCTTACCTGATCAGCGTATTCGTCAGATACGGCGAGGTGAACGTGGTGCGATCCCCTGCTTGCTTGCCGGGTACCGGGAAGAGGCGGGCGGAGAGCGGCTTCTGCCAGCGCACCGCCAGGGTGGCCACATCGAGGAGCAGGTGCGCGATGGCTTCGGGCGGCAGAGAGCCGGGGAGCGGGATGGTATCCAGACCGGTCCCGCACACGGCCGAGTAGAGCAGCAGTTGATGGGTGTTGACATGGCCATCTTCCCAGCGGCGCCCCAGGACCGCGTCCTCCAGCACAGGCAACATCAGGCCGCAGTAGCCGCAGGTCGGCAGGCCGGTGGTCTTGAGTGCGCTCGTCAGCGCGGCGGCGGCGGCTATGCTGCCATGGTCACCGATAGCCCCATAGCCACACATCTCCAGGGCCGTTACGATACTATCCTCGCCAAGAGGCGCGGGAGAGAGATCGATGCCACCAAAACGCAGTCCGTGCTCCTGGGCCAACATCTGTCCTAGCGCCACTACCGGCGTCGCCTGCGCGATGAGCGCCATCCTGACGCGCTCGGTTATGCCGGCGAGGGGCAGCGGCAGGGCTTGCTCAGGGCTATCCTGTGCCCTATCCCGCGCATACTGCCACAGCGCATCGTTGATGATGGAGGCACCCTGAACGCCAAGGGAGAGGCTGGCCGGTCCGGCGTGGTAGGCTGTGGGGAAGAAGGGGCAGCCAGGTTCCACGCAGGCCAGGGCCGCGAAACGAAAGTTGCCAAAACCCTCCTGTGTCTCGCGCGCCAAGCGCCCCATGACCTGCGCCGCTGGCAGAGCCGCCTCTATGCGCAAGCCATCTTCTAGCGTCGCGAGCTGCACTGTGGCATTGAGCGCGCTGGTTAAGGCGAGCAGATCGGCAATGAGGTCGATACGCTCCAGGGGAAATCCTGGCCGCGCCGCCTGGGCCGTACCCAGCGAGCAGAAGCTCAGCCCGACATCATCCAACATGCGCTGTAGTTCGCCTGCATAGGTCAGCACATCAGCCCACGACCAGTCGGCAAGGTCATCGAAGATCGGGCGCGTCGAGAGCCGCGTCGTCTGCACCTCGTAGCCAGCATCCGTGTACCGCTCGCTGCCCCGCTTGAGGATAGCCGCAGCCCGCTCGATGACAACACGCGAGAGCGGGTGCATCTCCGCGATGCCCAATGTGATCGTGCGCACAGGAGGAAGAGCCATATATACCTCACCTCTTCAAATTGATGTTTTGTATAGCAGCGATTATATCCCCTCCAGAGTCCGGCGTCCAGGAATAGTGAAGTGAGCAAACCGCGCCTTCGCAAGCGAAGGCGATGGCCCCTACGCGCGTCAAGATGTATCTCACATGGTCGGCGGTTTGGATGACCTGGGATAATGAGAGAGAGAGCGAATAAACGCTGCTACAAAATCACGAAGAAAACCATTGCTTCTTTGGGGAATTGCTG
>JBDTHH010000442.1:0-3823 GCA_039937055.1 Ktedonobacteraceae bacterium
AGGCGGGCTTGTCAACCGCGCCCCTACACGAATTGCCTCTTCCCTTTGTATGCGAGCAGCGATTAGCGAGCTACGGGTACCGCCGGCGCCGTCGGTGCTGTCTCGCGGACCGTCTCGCGTCCCAGGCGTTGGCCCATGGAGCGATTGGCGGCGGTCAGCGCGCGGATGAAGAGGAAGCCGGCGCAGAGTGCCACACCGGCCATGCCGATGTACATGATGACCAGGGCCACACCGGTGTTGGTGTTGCTGGTGGCACCGGCGGCAAACCCCGCGAGGTACGTCTGGCTGGCGGCTTCGACTGCGAAGACCACGGGCGCGTAGTAGAGCGTCGCTCCCAGGACCAGGAAGACAGTTGCCAGGCGATAGGCGCCAATGTCATCGTCGGCGCGCCGTGTGAGCTTCACCACCAGGGCCAGCAGCAGGCAGAGCGCGGCCAGCGGGCCGGTGACCGGCAGAGCCAAGTTCACCACAATATTAGGCGCGAAGAAGATCCAACTTATGGCAAAGGTGACCAGCAGAACGGCATCGCGCATCAGCAGGTAGGACATCCACCAGACATCCGCGCCCAGGCGCAGGCCGCAGCGGCGCAGGGTGCGCAGAACGTAGGGTCGGCCGAGGTGCAGGACCAGGGTCATGGTCCAGAGAGCCGGCAGGAAGGCGACGATCGAGCTAATCATCCAGACCGATCCACCCTGCACAAGAGCTTGTGTGATCGCAGCGGCGACATCATCAGGTTTCATTTTTATGACTCCTTCGGGTGTCCATCAGGGACACCGGGTTGGCAGGGTGTCCTTGCCGGCACCCTGACATGTATATCACAATGTTACGCAGCAGTCGTGGGCCGGGCTTCGGGTGTCTCAGAGGCCTCCGGGCGCCCGCCGGTCCTGAGGGTGTAGATAGCCGCAATCGCACCCATGATGGCGAGCAGAGCCACTGAGACGTATGCAATGCCGACGGCCCATGTCGGGTTCGAGCTGGTGACCAGGAAGTTGCTGATCGTGCCCAGTCCGCCGGCAGCCACGTTATTGGCCTGAACGCCGAGCACATAGGGTACGAAGTAGAGCAGGCCCCCCAGGCCAAGCAGGGCCGTCACGAGCCGGAACGCGCCGAGGTTGTGGTCGGGGTCGCCCATCAATTTCACGAGCATGGCGCCGAAGAGGCAGGCCGCCGCCAGGCCGCCCGTGAGCGGCAGGCTGTCGGCTGTAACAACGTCTGGGAAGAAGAACATAAAGCTCATCACGACGCCCGAGACGATCAGCAGGTCACGCAGAGCGATGTAGACCAGCCAGAGCAGGTCGGCGCCCAGGCGGAGCGTGAAGCGATCGATCATATCCAGGATGTAAGAACGGCCAAGGTGCAGCGCCAGTAGCGCGAGCCAGATGACCGGGAGAGCCGCGGCGAGCGTGCCTTCGAGGAACTGTTCGCCACCGGCATTAATGCCACTAATAATTGCGTTGGTAAGATCCTGTACCGACACAGTGTACCTCCTTAGATTGGGGCGCTCAAGAGCGCCCGTAACTCTATTGCAAGGATGCTCGCAGGAGCACCCCTACCCGCTCATTAGCGGGGTGTTCCTGCCACCATCGCGTCAGTTTTAACATCGGTCACAGTTTTGATGGTTGGGCAGAGGTAGGCCAGGTCGCAGCGCAGGCAACGGCTGCCTTCACGCCGGGCCTGTTCTTCGGTGAAACCCGTCGCGAACTCGACTGAACGATCGTGCGCGGCCTCTGTGCCTCGCAGCGGCATCTCCGCGCGCGGCGTAGGACGCAGGTCGATCTGGATAAGGCCGCTGGCCGGCAGCTCTGAACGGATCTCGATCTCATCCTCTGGCATCTCCGAGACCTGCCTGATGGATAGCTTGCGCAGGAAGGCGTGGATGGATTGCGCGGCGCGGCGCCCATGCGCGGCGGCGTGAATGATCGACTTGGGTCCGTAGGTGACATCGCCGGCCGCGAAGATGTTCGGCGAGCCAGTCGCCAGGGTCTCCGGGTTAATCAGCAGGCCACCCCAGGGGGCAACGCCGACGCTGGTGCCGGCAGGCAGGAAGGATGGGTCTGGCGCCTCGCCGATGGCGATGAGCACGCGATCGATGGGCGTATCGAACTCGGAGTCGGCGATGGGAACCGGTCGCCGGCGTCCCTGGTCATCAGGCTCGTCCAGGCGCATGCGCTGGCAGCGCAGGGCGCTGACGTGTCCATCGACGCCAATAACCTGCACCGGGGCGGCGAGTTCATGCAGTTCGATGCCTTCGGCAAGGGCGGCGCGGACCTCCTCAACCTGGGCAGGCATCTCGACGCGCGAGCGGCGATAGAAGATCTGCACACTGCTGGCGCCGGCGCGCAGGGCTGAGCGGGCCGCGTCCAGGGCCGTGCTGCCGCCGCCGATAACCGCTACCGAGCCATTGAGCCGGGTATCGGGCTCCAGGTTGTACTCCTTGAGGAAGGTGGTAGCCGGGATCACGCCTGGCAGGTCTTCGCCTGGCACGTTGATACGCTGGCTGCGCTGCGCGCCTACCGCGAGCAGGACGGCGTTGTACATCGTGCGCAGGTCGTCAAATTCTACATCCTGCCCGATGGCTGTGTTGAGGCGCATCTCGACGCCCAGTTCACGCATCGCGTCGATGTCGCGATTGAGTTCGGCGCGCGGCAGGCGATATTCGGGGATGCCGATGGCCATCATCCCGCCAGGGACAGGCATGGCATCGAAGACGGTTACGCCATAGCCACGCCGGGCCAGGTAATACGCCGCGCTCAGCCCGGTGGGACCCGCGCCAACGATCGCCACGCGCTCGCTATAATGATGCCGGGGTGGACGCACTTTGCGCCTGTTGGGTTTGTCGGCGTTCCCATGATCGGTGGCGAAGCGCTTGAGGTCGCGAAAGGCGATTGGCTGATCGAATTCGCCGCGCCGGCAAACATCTTCGCAGGGAGCGGTGCAGACGCGGCCGCAGATCGCGGGGAAGGGGTTGGGTTCGGCGGCCACATCCAGGGCCTCGTCGTAGCGTCCCTGGGCGATGAGGCTGACGTAGAGGCCAGCGTTGGTGCCGACGGGACACGCGGCCTGGCAGGGGGCGCGCAGATCTTCTTTGCGCTCGCCGATCCAGCTCCGCGATGTTTGCCAGGTGGCGGTACGCTCGGCAACGTGCCAGCCGTGTTTGTCGCCCCAGGGCGCCTCGCCCGGCTCTTCGGGGTTCGCGCGCGTATAGGCGTCCAGCGACTGCCAACCATTGTCCGCCGGCAGGTAGCTTACCTCGCCACGATGGGCAAAAACTACCTCTTTCACGCTGCTCTCGATGGTGATCGCGTTAGTCGGGCATTCCTGTGCGCAGACCTGGCAGCCGACGCACTGGGCTACCTGAACCGGCGCGAGCATCATCCAGGAGCGCTCCCCCGATACGCCAGGAATCGGACTGAGCCGCTCATCCGCCGGGCCTATTTCACCCTCTCCTGCCGGGCGCGACATATCCAGACAGCGTACAGGACATAGATCCATACAAATACCACAATTAATACATGTCACCTTATTGACATGAAACCGGTAGGCCATGCCGACCTCCTCTCGGAAACTTCCTCTGTGCCATCACAGCCTCTTGCTCCGCTGCTACTATGTGACCCAGTAGAATTGTTCAATAGAAGTAGGATAGGCGAAACGTATCACAAATGGGTCACAGCAAGCATCTGTGATGTCACATTGAAGACACAGACGTGTGCAAGTAGGGATGCGGGCGCAGGCAAGCGGCGCCCCTACACGAAATGCCGCATCCATGTCAGGCATCCCTTGGGGGGCCTGTATGGCCTCCTCCCCGGCCTCGCTTGCGAGGCCG
>JBDTHH010000443.1:0-3681 GCA_039937055.1 Ktedonobacteraceae bacterium
TACACAGGGAAGCGCGGCGATTATCGCCGCGCTGTCGATGAGGTGAGAGTGCCAGGCTTCTCCTTCTGGGCCTTGAACTTCTCTTTGTCTTTCTTGGCTTTGAGCCGGTGTTTGCGCCAGGCCACACGTTTCGTCTTGTTCATGAATGTTCTCCTTCTAACTCACTATTCTTCAGTTTCGTTACCTTCGAAATCGATCTCGGTCATCTCTTCGGGTTCGTCGGTACCGTCGTAGTACTCGTCCTCGTTGAGCAGTTCGTCTTCGTCTTCACGGTCGTAGCGCAGCATACTATCCTTGGTGTACGCACGGATGGTATCGCCGCCACCCTGAGCCGGGAAGCTGACCTTGCCGAACATGTTGGGATGCTGGTATTCTTCACGAATTATCAGGCGGACCTGGCCCTGCTCCATGTGGCGCACAGCCGCCGCGTAGCGGTTGCCGCTGTCCATGAAGTTGATCAGGCGATTGGCCAGGCGCGGCTCTATGCGCCCGATCTCTTCCCCTGCCGCATTGCGCACAATCACTGAACGCCCGCTTGCCTGTAACTGCACTTTGTCGCCCACTCCTACCTTCGCCAGCACCGGGGGTGCCGCCAAGTTGAGCAGTTCGGTGGTTGTCGTTTTACCGGGTTCCTCGTTGAAGAGCGCCGGGTCAGTGCGTTCGGAACCCGCATGCATTTGAACGGACTCTTCCTGGAGTAGCGCAAGCCGGTCCAGGTTCTTCCTGGCAATCGCGTTGTTGGGATTAAACTTCAATGTTTGGGCATAGAACTGCCGCGCCTCTGCATATTGTCCTATCTCGCTGTACGCCTTGCCCAACCGGTTATAGGCTTCCACCTCCGACGGAAAAATGCTCAAGATGTTCTTGTTGGTGGCGATAGCCTCTTCCCACTGGCTGGTGAGGGCCTGCTGGATCGCCAGTTCTGTCAACTGCTTTTTCAAGCGAGCCTTTTCTTCCGCCGATTGCGCTTGCGTCATCTAAAAAAGCCTCCTCCATCTTCATGAGTACGTCGCTGTATAGTTTGCTTATTATATCGCAACCGCGCAACCCTGTAAGGACCAGGGGGTGACGCGCTCGATATGCACCTGGACCAGGTCTCCAGGTGCGATGACGCGAGGCCGCGGCTCGGTGGCCGCCTCCTCTGCTCCAGGCTGTGGGAAGAAGACCAACTTGTTGGCGCGATTACGCCCCTTCCATTGCTGGCGCCCGTGGGCCGTATTTATCTCTTCGACCAACACTTCCTCGACGCGCTCGGCGTATTGCTGGTTCAGTTCGAGCGCGATCCTGGCCTGTACCTCTTCTACAGCGTGCAGGCGGCGCTTCTTTTCGGCCAGCGGTACATCGTCCTCCCAGCGCGAGGCCACCGTTCCCTGGCGGGGCGAGTAGGCCGCGACATGTACTACATCGAAGCGTATCTCTTCCAGCAGATCGAGCGTGTGCTGAAACTCCTCTGCGGTCTCGCCACAGAAGCCGACAATCACATCCGTAGAGAGCGTGACGCCGGGCCACCAGGCGCGCAGCTTGTCAATGAGCACGCGATACTCGTCGAGCGTGTATCCGCGCTTCATGCGCTTCAGCAGGTTATCATCGCCCGCTTGCACGGGAATATTCACATGCTCGCAGACTTTGGGCAACGCCGCCATGTGCTGGATCATGCTATCGGTCATGTGGCGCGGGTACGAGGTCATAAAGCGGATGCGCTCCAGTCCCGCGATCTCGCTCAGGCGTGTCATGAGGTCGGCGAGGTCGGGCCTATCCGGCAGGTCGAGTCCGTAGGCCTCGACTGTCTGACCAAGGAGCGTTAGCTCTTTCGCCCCCTTGTCTACCAGGGCGCGCGCCTCGGTGAGTAGCTCCTCGATGGGCCGGCTGCGCTCGCGCCCACGACGATACGGGACGACACAGTAGGTGCAGACCTTGTTGCAGCCCAGGATGATGGGCAGCCAGGCGGTGGGAGCGACCGTGGCCGGCTCAATTTTCGTTGGATAGTGCGCGATGCGCTCGCCGGGCTTCGGCGTGATGGCCATCGGCAGCACCGTGCGTTTGCCGTTCCTGTGCGTCTCAGCGGCGATGATTGGCTGGACCAGGGCCGGTTCGCTGGCTATGGGTGTGCCCTCGTGGTCCATGTATTCGATATCCAGGCAGCCGGCGCCGGAGATAGGCGTCCAGCGCTCCTCCAGGAAGCGGGGCAGGATATCGGCCTGCTCCACCTTGAAAAGCAGATCGATATGCGGGTAGCGCCGGCTCAGCTCATCGATAGTTTTCTGACTGCCGATCATGCAGCCCATCAGTGCCACCAGCAGGTCGCTGCGTTGCGCCTTGGCATGCTTGAGCCTGGCGAGGAGGTTATGCGCCTTCTCCTCTGGCGCCTGGCGCACGCTACAGGTATTCAGTACCACCAGGTTCGCCTGCTCCATGCTCGTCTCTTCCCAGCCCAACTCGTCCAGCAGCGTTTGCACGCGCTGCGAATCGGCCTGGTTCATCTGGCACCCCACCGTCCAGATGTGATACTTCCCCTTCGGAATACTTGCAATGCTGGTGGTCGTGGTCATGGTCAGTCTGCCTCTCTGCGTCTTACTGTCTCGCTTGCTGGCACGTGGTTGCTGCCTACTTTTTTACGGATATGCATCGTTGCTATTCTAAGTTGGCTATTATACACCATCATGCGGGCCGTTGCTAGTATCTGCCGATTTATTTCGTGAAACGTTTGAGCGTACGTGTCATTTGATGTGAGAACTGCCCATGTTTTCGCCTGCCCGGTCGTCTTGAAACAAGAGCCGTTGAACGCCTGGTAGGACGAGATCACGAAAAAGAGCATCCATGCGTTCTGGCGACCATGCCAACTCTGTTTCAAGCCACCACTGGAGTAAGGTGATAAATGTACCCACGATAAAGGCCGCTACAGGTGTGACCAGATCATCCGGGACGCCTTTTATCTCACGTAGTCCATGCTTTACCTGCGTACGGAGATGGTTCTGCAAAGCCTGTGTGGCACTATCAAGTCCTTTTCCTCGAAGCAAGGCTTGATAAAGCGGATATTGCTCGTACACATGCTCGAAGAAGCCACGGCCAGGAAGAAAGACTGTTCCATTTTGCCCGGAGGGTGCATTATGCTGATCCAGAAGATCTACCACCCGCTCAAGTTCACTCGCCAGCAGATCATCTTTATCGAAGTAGTGCTCGTAAAACGTGGCACGTCCAATATCGGCACGATCCAGGATATCCTGGACCGTGATGTGATCGTAGCGCTTCTCCCGCATGAGTGAGATCAGAGCATTGCCTACCAGTCGTTGCGTTCTTTGGGAGCGGCGGTCGGTTTTCTGTGTTTTCATCTCATTTCCTGAACAGTTTGCTCACAGTGTCTGCTAACAGATGTCCACCTCGTTTTGCCTGTTGCCTTGACGCACATTCTCACCCATACTAGAAACAGAGAAAATGTTTCTTAGTGAACACCATGTTCACTATACACGAGAGGAGTCAAGATGTCGAGAGATTCTTATTCAGTTGCTGAAACATCCCAGGTGCATACACAGGGACGCACCATTCACTGGGCGAACCGCTATGATCTGCTGGTCTTTCTGCTCTTTCTGGGTCAGGCGCGCAAATTTCGCTCAAGGACGGCTGATCTTGTCAGTGTCGTTCCTGGAGAGTCCGTCCTCGATATTGGGTGCGGGACTGGTGATC
>JBDTHH010000444.1:0-11870 GCA_039937055.1 Ktedonobacteraceae bacterium
GAGTCGTTCAGCGCGGGGGTGCCGCTGGTAGCCGTGGTATAGATGGCCAGCAGAGCGTTCGCGGTGGCCTGCGCCTGAGCCGTGGCGCTGGCCTGCGCCTGGGCGGTAGCATTGACATAGGCCTGGGCCGTGCCGGTGGCGTGGGTGTTGGCCAGGGCAGTAGCGTTGAGATAAGCCTGGGTCGTGCCGGTGGCCTGCGCGTGCAGTTGCGCGGGATGGTAGACCGCCGAGTAGTACACAAGAGCGCTTCCGCCAATGAGCAGCAGCACTACCACAATAATCGCTGCGATCTTCGCCCCCGAACGACCACGACGTTGTACCGGCTGTCCATAAGGCGGTTGCCCGTAGAGCGGTTGCTGCGGAGGAGGAGTTCCCGATCCGGGTTGCCCATAGAGCGGAGGCTGTTGTGGAGATGAGATGCCCTGACCCGGTTGCCCGTAGAGCGGAGGCTGCTGCGAAGGAGAGGGATAGGGATAGGCGGGTGTGCCACCTCCCGGCTGCGCTGGCTGATTGAATGCTGGGCCAGCTCCTTCGTTCCACGATTGCTGGGCCGGGTTCGCCGGTGGATACGAGGGATAGGCCGGTGTTCCGCTTCCCGGCTGCGCTGGCTGATTGGACGCGGGTCTGGCGCCTTCGTTCCATGATTGCTGGGCCGGGTTCGCCGGCGGCACCGGCGGATACGAGGGATAGGACGGGTATTGCGGCGAAGAGTTCGGTGGCTGTGGACTTTGAAACCCCTGCCCGCCATACTGGTTATTCGGATTGGATGACGGCGGTGGCGTGGCTGATGGCATGGCATTGTACGGCGTCGATGCCCCGCAGTTTGGGCACGTCGTGACCCCTGGCGGGAGCGGACGCCCGCAGTTAGAACATCTCATTGTGTGCTCTCCTCTTTTTATATGATAGCGTAATCAATATATTGAACCTCCATATATGGTAGATCCAACAGGAAAAGATGAGTACCAACATATATTAGTAAGTATACACTAATCTATTCAATAGGATTCTATGACATTTGACCTATTTGGCACGAAACTTCCTCTATCCTTCGTAGATGCGCGATTTATCGCACGGGGGCGAGCGACCTGTGCGAGGCAGGGATATCGCGCATTGCCATGCCCTTGGGATAGTGATATAGTGAGCGTATGCGTATCACGGCTCTTGAAACACAAGCGACCAATCATGAGCGGGTCAATATTTTTGTTGACGGTCAATTCCTGATGGGTACCAGTACTTTAGTCGTACTCCAGTTGGGGCTGGCGCCTGGGCAGGAACTCTCACCCGCGCAACTTGAACAGTTGCAGACCGGGGCCGCATTACAGCAGGCGCTCGACCGCGCGCTCAATTACCTCTCATTTCGTCCGCACAGCCGGCAGGAGGTGCGCCAGTACCTGCGCCGCAAGTGGGGAGACACGCCGGAAACTATCAACGCCGTTCTGGAACGCCTCGATAGCCTTAAACTGGTCGATGACCAGGCCTTTGCCACCTTCTGGGTAGATTCGCGTGAACGTTTCAGCCCGCGCGGTTCGCACGCCCTCAAGAATGAACTGCGTATGAAGGGCGTAGATCGTGAGATCGTCGATGAAATGGTGACCGACGAGCAGGATGAGGAGCGCGCCCTGCTGGCCGGCCGCAAAAAGGCGCTCTCGCTGCAGCGTCTCCCCGGCATGGACCTTAACACCTTTCGCACGCGTCTGGGATCTTTCCTCCAACGCCGGGGCTTCGGCTACGCCACATCCACCCGCACCGTCCGCGCCCTCTGGCAAGAACTACAAGGCGAAGACGAACCTTAGATTTCGTGTAGGGGTGCTGCTGGCCCGCACCCTATACACGGGTGCTGCTGGCCTGCACCCTATACACGGGCGCCGCTACATATTTGGTATCTAGCGCCATATCCTGTACGTTATTGTATTGCCATCATAGTAGCGCTCGAACTGCAGGTCCAGGGATGCCGCGACCGGCTTGAAGATATCTGCCCAGACCTCAACATCCTGCATGTTCAGCCTGAAAAACTCAAGCGCGTCCACTGGGGGCCAGTCGGTAATGACGGCCAGCGCCTCAAACTCGTCGCCTGTGAGAGTCTGCAAGGTGGCTCCCACGGTGACCATGTTCAGAGCCACAGCCTCCAGGAACTCGTGCGCGCCCATCGGCTCCCAATCCCTGGCGAATTGGCTTCCCAGAGAGGCCACCAGGTCCTCCAGGGGTAGACCCCGCTGCTGGAAATATACAGTAGTGGCAAGCATAAGCGCTGTCGAGTTACCTTGCGCCTGCGTAAACAATTGTTCAGGGGTAAAAAGCTGGTGTTCCATATCCTCTTCTCTTCCTCTCTGATGCAAAGCGATAGTATAAGTATACACAAATCCTGTTCTTTTCGCATAGGCGCTACACGGAAAGTCCAGGGCTATGCGCGTCAATGGCTTGATACGCTAGCGGTAGGAGTAGCGCCTGGTGTCAGATTAGGCGATGGCGTGGTGATCGTAGGTAACAGCAGCGGAGGCAGGCTGGTCGGGTTGATAGAAGTGATCTGGATGTGTTGTGTGTCGGTTGGCAGCACGCTCCCGTTGCCCGCGGTAAAGTGAATGGACGCTATTCGGGTCTATCCCTGGCTGCTGTTTGATGTAGGCAATGGCGTCTGTAAGTTTCATGCCCTTCACATGGTTCTGGATCGTGCTCAGTTCTCCGGCGGGGAATGTGTATTGCGCGACCCCGGCGGCGGGAATTTTAAGGTGTACAGTGCCGGTGCTCGTATCTACGCCCCGGATGACCGGCTGGCCGATCTGGGTAAACTTGAAGCGATAGCCCGGCCCCTGCTGCTGCAACTGCTGTGCCAACAGCCCCTCCGCCAGTGTGCGCGCATCCTTGTTCAGGAAGTAGGCCAGGTTTCCACTCTCCGTCAGGGTGACGCTCAGCGTCTTACTGAGCGTACCCACGGGTGGCTCTGTCTTCTCATTGACATCAAAGAAGGTCGGGAGGCCTAACTGCTGTGCGTTCTTGCCACGCAGCCGGGTCGTCAAATTCTGAGTGATCTGGGAGATAAGACTCTTCTTTACCTGAGCTACCAGCCGGCTTTCGTCGATAGCGTCCACCGATGGTTGGCAGTTGATATGTAAGAAATCACATTGCTGGCCGGTTGTTTGCCCCTGTTGCGTGCTCGTCTGGCTGGCGCTCAACTCCGTGGCGGGGATCGTCGCCGTATTCAGATCAATCTGTTTTGTAGCGGCCCTCGCCGTGATATTGAACACCTGGCTGATAGCAGTCGTCCGCGGGCTGATATTGATGCTGACCGAGGAGATGGCCGAGACCTCCAGGACGAGCAGTCCGGCGATAGCGAGGATCACCAGGACCATAGTGATAGTGAGCAGAACGTGGAGTAGATTCCGGCGTCGCCTGGGCCGGCGCCGAGCCTTCGCGGGGGTGGGTCCGGGTCCAGGGGTGGACGCGGAGCCGCTGCTATATTTGCCCTGCACCCCCAGCATATTCACAGAGACGGTAGGGGCTTCATAGTCTGAGCGTTCAAAGGTCCCCCGTCTCTTTGGTTGCGGGGGAGGGCCGCCATCAGAGCGGTGCAATGCCATAACCTCCGATTGAGTTTTCCCGGCTGGCCGTGATCGAGGACGCACTGGTGGAGGTGAGGGCGCGGGCAACGGCACAGGCGCATCAAGGCTCTCTGGTGACCCGCCTGGCTGTTCGGGCGAGTGGCCTTGAGGCGACTGCATATACTGGTAGGCGTATTCAAAAGCTTGCAAGAGTTCTTCCGCGCTGGCGAAACGCTCTGCGAGCTTCGTAGCCATACAGCGGCGCACAACATATTCCATCGGCCCCGGTAGAGCGGCCATGCCCTGTGCTGCCGTGGGCAGGTGGCCGGTGAGCATCTGGTAGAGCATGACGCCCAGGGAGTAGATATCGTTGCTGGGGGCGGCGATGCCTGAACGCCGTTCCGGAGCCATGTAGGCCGCCGTCCCCATCTCATGACCAGCAGTGGTCAGCGGCTCGCTGGCCTGGCTGCCCTGAATAGCGGCGATGCCGAAGTCGATCAGGCGCACATAGATCCTGCCATCGCTGCCCTGATCGAGCAGGACATTGCCGGGTTTGAGATCGCGATGGATGACGCCGCGCCCATGGATGTACGCGACGGCCTGCACCAGAGGCGTGAAGAGTTCATGCACCTTGGCCAGCGCCAGGGGACCGTTATGCAGGCACTGGGCCAGCGTGCCTCCCTCAATATACGGGGTGACGAAGAAGAGCCGCCCCTGCTCCTCACCAAATTCGATCATAGTCAGAATATGCTCGTGCGTGAGGTGGGCGTGAACCTCGGCTTCGCGCAGAAACCGCTTGCGGGCCGTCGTATCATGCATGAGATCGGAGCGGATAATCTTGATGGCGACTTCGCGATCAAAGGCCGTGCGCTGGCGTGCTAGGTATACCTCGCCCATGCCACCCACATCGATGCGCTGTACCAGGTCATAATTGCCAAACCGTCTGCTTGTCTGCTCTTCCATAAAAATGCCGTGCCGCTCTCTCCCTTATCCATGCATGAATGGATAACGTAGCCGGACATTGTTTTCTATATCTATCTGTATAGACGTATCGCGCGCCTGTTTTGTAAATTTTGAAACTTTGTAGCTCCCAGGCGCTCTTGCCCGATAGAGTATGCAATTGAGTCTTTATTATACCATAGAAACGATCACGGATATGTAGGGGCGCCGTTTACAAGCCCGCGCATTTTGGGAGGGTACATCTGCGGGCAATTCATGCTATAATCAATGACATGAAACAGCACAACAGACAGCGTTCCTGGGCGCGTCTCTTTCTCTGGTCGCACGTGGTAGGGGTGATGGCTTTTTATATCATCCTCTGGCTGCGTACCCGGCAGGGCGAGGAGAATAGGGAGCCGGCCATCGAGGCGGAGAGCACCAGCAGCGCGACAACGATAACATCCGGCCAGCGTGTCTCGATTATTGTGCCGGCGCGCGATGAAGAGGCCACTATCCGCCGCTGCGTCACATCGCTGCTGGAGCAAGATTACGAGGACTATGAAGTCATTGTCGTCGATGATGGGTCGACCGATCGCACGGCGACCATCCTTGACGATATCGCGCACACGCATCCACAGGGGGGCCGGCTGTGGGTCCTGCGCCTGCGCGACCTCCCACCAGGCTGGGCGGGTAAGCCGCACGCGCTGCACCGGGGCATCCAGGAGGCCCAGGGCGATTGGCTGCTCTTTAGCGATGCCGACACCTGGCACGCGCCCGGCGCGCTGCGTTGGGCCGTGTCGCAGGCTGTCCAGGATGGCGCGGACCTGTTCTCCTTGGCGACGCAGCAGGAGCTGCCGGGCTTCTGGAACAAGGTCATGATGCCGATGGCCTATATCGGCATCACTATGCAGTATCCGCCCCGCAAGGTCAACGATGCTGGCAGCTCCGTGGCGCTGGCCAATGGACAATATATGCTCATACGGCGAGAGGTCTATGATACCCTGGGTGGCTATGCCCGGCCCGACCTGCGCGGCACTCTGCTCGATGATCGCGACCTGGCACGCATTGTTAAAGACAACGGCTACCGTCTGCGCCTCGTGGATGGTCGCCACCTTGTGCATGTGCGCATGTACCGGGGACTGCGCGAGACCTGGCAAGGCTGGCGTAAAAACGCGTTCCTGGGGAGCCGGGGTGGGTTGCCCGCTGTCCTGTTGATGCTGATCGGGCTGCCGCTGGTCTCGATTGCGCCCTTCCTGTTGCCCCTGCTGGGTTGGCTGAATAGGGGTAAGCGGGTGCGCGGCATCTCTGCCCTGGAGGCCGGCATCGCCACTCCCCTGGAGCTGACGCCGCTGCTCGTCTATCGCCTGTGGGTCAATAAAGAGCTGGGGATACCCTGGTACTATATTTTCACGCACCCGCTGGCCGGTGGTCTGTTTGAGGGCATCCTGGCTCAATCAACCTGGCGCGTCCTCACAGGCCAGGGCGTGGACTGGCGTGGCAGGCAATATTATACCGGCCAGGACCTGCCCCCTATAGAGCCTCGTCAGGCAATAGACCCTGCCGCAACGCAAAGATAGCGGCCTGCACACGATCGCGGATGCCGAGCTTCTGGAAGATGACTGAGAGGTAGTTCTTGACGGTCTTCTCCGAATAGGATAGCTTCGCGGCAATCTCCTTATTGTTCATGCCCGAGGCTACGTAACGAATAATCTCTATCTCTTTCTCGCTCAGGGTATGGATCGAGGGCTGGCCTTCCGCTGTCGAGGCATGGGAGAGCCGGCGGAACTCGCTGACGATGGCCCCCGCCATCTCTGGCTCGATGAGCACGCCGCCCGCATGCACGACGCGAATGGCCTGCGCGACCTCGCGACCCGTGGCGCTTTTGAGCAGGTAGCCCTTCGCGCCGCTCCTCATAGCCTCCAATACCTGCTGATGCTGGCTGTACATGGTCAGCATGATGACGGCGATGTGTGGGAACTCGTGGACCACCTGGCGCGTCACCGCGATGCCATCCACCATCGGCATACTGATGTCCATCAAGACCACGTCGGGGCGTACCTGGCGTATCTTGCGCATCGCATCGAAGCCATCGACCCCCTCCTCGACAATAGTAATGTCCTTCTCCTGCTCCAGAAGCTGGCGTAACCCCTCGCGCATCAAGGCATGGTCATCCACCAGGAGCACATGAATCATAGCAACGCGAGCCAGGGCCTCTTCCCGCTCAGACTCGCCTGGTGGGGGCTTCTCGCGCTCATAGACGAGTGTATCCGCGTCCAGTATGGTTGCTTCCAGTGGGGGGGATGCAGTTATTTTTTGCGGGTCCCTGGGCGCCTGGTTACGTGCCATGCATACCTCCTTCTGCGTCTGTGGGAAAAAGCCACAAGCTCGCGCCGTCTCCTGCTGAGGAGACGGTATATCTTTAGTATGCGCACCCATCCACAAAAATACATCACTCAGGTGGGGGATTTCCATTGCTGACTCTACATCTGTTATAGTTATAAGGAGATAGAAAGCCAGGAAGGACAACCTTTTTGAATACAGAGAAGACTATGACTGATGCAGAAGTGCTTGCAGGCATCCAGGCGGAGGTGCAACGGCGCTTTGCCGCCAGCAACGACCCTGCGCATGGCTGGGAGCATGTGAAACGTGTCTACGAGCTGGCCCTGCATATCGTGGAGCAGGAGGGGGGAGACCGCTTGATCGTGGGTGCGGCGGCGCTCATGCATGACCTGGGGCGCGCCGATCCTGGGAACAGGGGCATGCACCACGCCGAACGCTCGCTTGAGTTGGCCAGCGAACTGCTCCCCGCCTACCATGTCCCGCGCACAACGCAAGAGGCCATCCTCCATGCCATTCAGGCGCATAGCTACAGCCGGGGGAGTCAGCCCAAGACATTGGAGGCGCACATCGTGCGCGATGCCGACCGGCTCGACGCTCTGGGAGCCATCGGCATCATGCGCTGGGCCATGACCGCAGCCACGCTGCACACGCCACACAATTATCACCCTGCCGACCCGTTTGCTGAGCATCGCGCGTTTGATGACCACAATTTCGTGCTCGATCACTTCTTCGCCAAGCTTCTCAAGCTCAGCGATACCATAACCACCCGGAGCGGACGTGTGCTGGCGCAGCAGCGAGTGGCCTTCATGCAGGCCTATCTGGCCGAGTTTAAGAGGGAGTTGGGGATGTAGAGGTCCCTTGCATTTGTTCTCGGATCGTGATCAACTGCTCGGTGTGCTGCTGATCGTGGAACGGCAGCACATTCACCAGTTGATAGAACTGGCGCTGGCCCCAGGCATGATGGCGGAACGGGCGCTCCCAGGCCTGCGGAGGCAGGGAAGCGAGATACTCAAAGATCTCCTCGCGCCGGGCCGCCATTCCGGCCAGTACCGCGTCCAGGGAGATCGGCGGCTCGCTGGCGCGCGTCAGGCGGGGCGCCTCCTCCTCGGTGGCGACGATCTGCGGATTGTCTTCGTTCTGCACGCGCTGCATCTGTTCCAGAGCCAGGCCATCGGCGATATAGAGATGGTTGGCCAGCTCAAGCGGAGACCACGCGTCTTCGGCCGGGCGCTTGTCCAGGTCGGCGGTGTGGAACTTCGCCAACTGCGCCATGAACGCAATGCGTGCCGCAACCATCTTCTGCCGCACTTTCCCAAATGGATTTTCCAGGGTAGCCATATATGCCTCCCAGCTATTCGTCACGCTTTACCAATTGGCTATATAAACGCTCCAGCTCCTCTTGATTGTTGAAATGCAGGACCAGTGTCCCTTTTCCCTTAGGATTACACTTCAGATCAACCTTGAGCATCAGCGAGTTACGGAACTGCGCCTCCAGGTCATCAAAATCGGGGCTGCGCCTGGCCGACGCCTGGTACTGGGCGGGCGCGTCGCTGGCACGCTCCCCCGCCTTGATACGAGCCGCCAGTTCCTCGGCCTGGCGCACATTCAGCTTCAGCGAGATGATCTGGTTCATGGCGGTCACCTGGTCCTCTTCACGCGCGATATTCACCAGGGCACGCGCGTGTCCCTCGCTGAAATTCTCTGGCTGATTAATGAGTGCCTCGCGCACTTTAGGGGGGAGCTGCAAGAGGCGCAGGGCATTGGTGACGGTGGTGCGGTCCTTGCCCACCTGTTTCGCGACTGTCTCCTGGGTCAGCCCGAATTCCTGGATGAGCGCCTGGTAGGCCAGCGCCTCCTCAATGGAGTTCAGATCGGCTCGTTGAATGTTCTCGATCAGGGCCAATTCGAGCATCTGCTGCGGGGTCACCTCTTTGATGACCACCGGCACCCTGGTCAGGCCCGCCAGGCGCGACGCGCGCCAGCGGCGCTCGCCGGCGATGAGCTGAAAATGCACCGTGCTGGCGACGCCCGCTGTGCTGGCAGCGGGCTGCGTGCCGGCCTGCTCATCCTCACCAAACCAGTCATCGTCGGCGTGGGCCTGCTTTGCCCCGCTGAGCGCCGGCGTATCCAGGCGCGTCACCACCAATGGTTGCAGCAGGCCATGTTCCTTGATCGAGGCACTCAATTCCAGCAGCTTCGGGTCATCCTGGCGAAACACGCGGCGTGGCTGGCGCGGATTGGGGATAATGCTATCGATGGCTGCCTCCAGGATGGCATGCTCATCGATGCGCGATGGTTGTTGGGAGGACATGACCTCAGACGCCCCCGGCATCAGAGCGTCGAGTCCGCGTCCCAATCCGAATTTCTGCTTAGCCACGGGCCATTACCTCCTCAGCCAGCGCGCGGTAGGCCTGAGCACCGGGAGAGTCGGGATCATAATCGAGGATGGACTGTCCAAAGCTGGGCGCCTCGCTGAGGCGGACGTTGCGATTGATAATCGTCTGAAAGGCTTCTTTGGGGAAGTGCCCGCGCACCTCGCGCACAATCTCGCTCGCCAGGCGCGTGCGTGGATCAAACATGGTCATGATCACCCCCGCGATATACAGGTCGGGGTTCAGCTTGCTTTTCACGATCTGCACATTATTGAGCAACTGGGTCAGCCCTTCCAGGGCCAGGTACTCGCATTGGATCGGGATGAGCACGGCGGTGGAGGCCACCAGCGCGTTCACCGTGAGCAGGCCGAGCGACGGGGGGCAGTCGATCAGGATGTAGTCACAGCGTTTGCGGATGGGATCAAGGGCCTGGCGCAGGCGCTGCTCGCGGGCCAGCGCTCCGACCAGCTCGACTTCGGCGGCCGCGAGGTCCACGGTGCAGGGGGCCACTACCAGTTCGCGGCGCTTCGTGGGCACGATCACGTCGAAGATGCTCACCTCGTCGTTCTGCTGCACCAGCAGGTCATACATCGTGTGCTGCTTGATCTTCTTGCTCACTCCGATGCCGCTGGTAGTGTTCGCCTGCGGGTCCATATCGACAAGCAGCACCCGGCGGCCTGCCGCCGCCAGGTACGTCGCGAGATTGATGGCAGTCGTGGTCTTGCCTACGCCTCCCTTCTGGTTAGTAATTGCGTATACTTTTGACACTGGCTGCTTCCGTACCTTTCTGACTGACCGGCTATGCTATCCATAGACGACCCGGCATGCGCAAAGAATGTTCTGACAGCATGCTCCTGTGCTTCGCTTCACAGGTGGCATAGACATTGTAACAAAAGCCGGGGTGAGAAGCAACAGGAAGAACCATCATGCTCAGGATGGACACCAGCCAGAAGCGAAAAGCAAAGGTACTGTGATTGTCGCGTTAACATTTACTGGTGAGGACAACCAGACCTGGTTGAAGAGGAGGTTCGCCATGTTTGAGGATATTCTGGAAGACTCCTGGGCCTACCACTTTCCAACCCTGTTGCCCCAGGCGAACGCCTGGGTGGAGCGAGTGCATGATCCGGCGGTCTTGCAGCACTTGCTTCTCCTGCTGATACTGGCTCAGAGTGCGGAAGAGGCCGCGTATATCCTGAATAGCGGTGCGGGCGCTTCGTCATAATCTGCCTGGGAAGCCATATACGCGGGACCAGGGAGGGAACTGCGTTGCGTAGGGCCATGTTGCTCGGTCGTCTCTATTAGGAGGACGGCCGGGCAAGCATGGCCCTACGCAACGGGCTGGCCTCGAATGTTAGCAGGAGGCCGAATAGTGAGTGAATGTGCCCAGGAAGCTGTAGCGAGCTTGATACGTCCCTGGGGAGGTAACGCGGGAGAACCAGGGGAGCAGGACCTCGTCCTGCAAGCTATAGCCATTCACTGTGAAGTTTGTGCCAACCAGCGGGTCGCCCACTTCCAGATCATTGTTGCAGCCATAGTCGTTGCCCGTGGTCCAGTTCGGCACTATATTGTTGACAAAGGGATCGTTCAGCCATTCAGCAACTTCGTGACTGAGCGCATCAACATCGCTGGTGCCAGCGCCGAAGAGGCCGGGATCGATATACGAGGCGAAAATGTGTGTGTAGACCTTGCCTCCCAGGGTGGATGCATCGTGATATCCCAGAATGCAGCAGCCGCCGCTATCGTACAGGAAACTGTTGTAGGTCAGGAAGATCGGCAGGGTTGTCGAAGAGATGTGCAGTTTGGTGATCAAACCAACCTCCTGGTTGTAGAACCAGTTGACATCTACCTGCGCGTATCGCAAGCTGCCGGAAGAGCTTTCCTGGCCATAGTTAGCGGGAACTTTGAGTGTCACTGTCGGCAATATGGCTGGCTGTCCCAGCAGCACATGATAGCCTGGATGAGTCTGCACGCTGCTCCAGAATTCGGCGCGCTGAATGGCATCGCCGTATTGCGTATTCCCGCTGGCAAAACTGGCCGTCTTGAAGAGCGGTGAATTGCTTACAGACCGCGCCTTCGTGGTGCCATCGAGGGTAACTCCGTTCGCGTATTTCAGAGCCAGGGGCACGATGACAGCGGGAACCGTGATGCTTGTTGAACCGGCCGCTGGATTTGTGCCGACCATGGTATAGGGATACGTCACTCCATTGCTGGTAAATGAAGAATGCCAGGTTGGGACTGTGCTGGCAGTCGTACTATACAAGGCTTTCTGCTTGAGGGCGTTCCCCTGTGTTGGAGCATCCTTATGCATATCTACAAACCGGGGATGACCGTGAATCCCCTTGCGTGTGCTCGCTGGCGCGGCATACGTATGCGATATGCCAAACACGAACGCGAAGCTGGCTATCACTTCCAGCACCACGATCAAAGAGCCGATCTTCAAGAACGCCTTGTTTCTCTGCAATGACATAGAGTCTGTCCTTCCCTCGTTCACCTACAAGTAACATATGTTGTGCTATGGCTATGGTTCTGGCCACACCCAATGACAAACATCGATGTATAAGCGTGCCACCTGGTGACATACACGAATCTTCTCTATCGGCATATGCGAGCTATCCAATAGGGTTGTCGTGTCGTAGCGCGTGGCTTGCCTCGCCGTCCTGCAATGACCGGGACGGCGAGGCAA
>JBDTHH010000445.1:0-5762 GCA_039937055.1 Ktedonobacteraceae bacterium
CCTACTTTGTCTCCCTGAGTAGCCTGTTGCGCCAGCAGGTAGTCGATGGCGCCCGTGATATCCAGGGAGGCTTCGTCGCTGTTGAGGGTGGACATAAGCTGCTTTGCCCCATCGATGCTGGCGGCTGTTCTACCGTGATAGAGGTCAGGGGCCAGCGCCACAAAACCCTCTCCGGCTAGTCGCTCGCAGAGACTCTTGAAGAATTCGTTGAGTCCCCACCACGCGTGCAGCACCAGAACCCCCGGTCCCCTGCCGCTCGCGGGTACCGCCAGGTAGCCGGTGGCGGTTCTGCCGTTGCTCCCGGCGGCCTCAAACTCTACCATGTTGCCTGTCATCGTCTGTCCTCTCTTTGCCTCACGAATATTGATGTTCACATTCACCTCGTTTGCGCGCCGCTGGTTCATCGTTGTGCAGCGGGCGCTTGCGATTGTGCTTTTTAGTATACCTGTGAAAGAGGACAGCATTGAGCCTATATTTCACTTTGCCAGCCAGTGGAAACGCTTGCGACTTCCAGGAAAATACGGCACTGTCTTTCCAACAGGTGTTGGCAGTGCCGTGAGACCAGAAACAGATCTAAAGCTCGGTTGCTCAGAATGAGTTTCCAGCAAATCAGAATGGCTTTGACGAGGTTTTGGCGCAGTCAGGCAGGAGTTCCTGCTTGTTTCCAGCCAGATGGTTATTGAAACGAGCAAGAAACATCTTAAATGTCTGGAGCAGTCCCTGCCTTTGCGTTGCTTGTCCTGTATCAAGGCGGTGTTGTGCCAGGGCTTCGTGAATCTCCTGATCGTGGATAATTTTCAGATTGGTATAAGAAAAAGGATACATGTGCTACTCCCTTCTTTTTTGTCGCATGCTATGGTCCGGGTTGTCGAGTGGCCGTTTTCATCTCTCAGCAGCATCGCTCATTGATGATGTACCAAGCATAGGCGACAGGCGGTGGCAGTGTGATCTACCTAAAGTGGTAATCCGCCGCCCAAACGGGGGTATTTTTGGCGACAGACGAGGGGAGTATAGCGGCGTTACAGGAGATTGTATCTGTTGGCTTGTGCGAGAGCCTGCGTGCGACTGTTGACGTTGAGCTTACCGTAGATGTTGCGGGTGTGAACCTTGACTGTGCCTATCGAAAGCACTAATTGTCTGGCGATATCGCGATTGGAAAGTCCAGCGGCGATCAAGCCCAATACCTCCAATTCGCGCTCACTCAGAGGTTCGAGCAACGCGTGGTTGGCGGTGGGATGGGGTGGGTTGTCCATTGTGCTGAGGATCGAGTAGATGATGGCCTCCAGGTCACGACGGCTGCCGCGCTCCCAGGCGGCTTGATACGCCTCCTCGCCAAGCTGACGCAGCAGGTCAGCGCGTAGGCGTGCTATCAGAGGCCAGCGATGCAGCCATCCGCTCGCCCAGTCGGGTTGCTGAAAGGCCAGGCCCAGCAGTTCAACGGCTTCTTCCAGCTTACCCTCAGAAGCGCGGGCGCTAGTTTCTAGTGCCAGGCAGATCGTCGCCGGGCCGGGATCGTCACGTCGCTCCCCAAATAAAGAGGTGTAGCCGAGCCGGACGGCGGCATAATTGTTGAGCCCGCAGTCCGCTACCACCTGTCCCCAGCGCGCTCTCTGAGTGTTGCAACTATGTCTCGGCAACGCTGTACTTCCAGGTGTTTGAACGACCTGCCTCCAGTACTCGCTCTGAGTGTGACCACTGCCGAAGAACGGCTCCTGCGCAATGGTCTGACTCTCTCTGGCCAGCGCTGCCCCTTCCATATACGTTTCATCCATCACACAGATCAGAAACGCCAACACCCCCGCCGACAGCATTTTGCCGTCGAGGTTGCTGGTCTCGTTGGCCAGGTCGTGCATCCGCTCGGCGAGCATCCGGGCTTCTTCCAGGCAGCCCTTTAACATGACGAGATGTGTCAACTGGAACATAGCATGAAGCATGCCTTTGACGCTGCCAATTTCGCTCATTAACAGAAGCGCCTCCTGTGCGTACCGCTCACATTCGACATAATCGAGTTGCGCGAGCATAACCTCGGTCAAGTTGAGCGTAATCCAGGCGATACCGTTGCGGTCTCCGATCGCGCGCCGCAGGTCGAGACTTTGCCTGAGTCTCTCCTGGCCAAAATCGTGTTCCTCACTGTCGATCGTCGCTGCCCCCCAGGCCAGAGCTTCCGCCAGGTAGAAGGGATCGCCGAGCGCCTCACACACCGCAGCGCATTCCTGGAAGATTAGTGCCGCCCTGGAGTAGGCGTAGAAACTTTCATCACCTGCCTCCCAAACCGCGACAATGCCCGATACCAACAAGCAGAAGCCGATCTCTGCCTGGTCCTGTCGTGCGTGCGCGGCTGCCAGACAGCGATCGATCTGGGAGCGCACATCACCTTCAATGCGGAGATTACCCAGCAAAATCAGGCGTATCAGCCGTGCCTGGATGCGGTGGAGCATTTCCACCTGCTGATGATTGGAGGTCTGCGAGAACTGCTCAACCGCTGCCTGGAGCAGATGGACAACGTCGTGATAGCGTCCGCGCATATCGGCGAACAGGTGCAGACTCTCCACTGCCTGGTGAAGCGCGACACTCTGTCTTTGCTGGATGGCCAGTTGCCAGGCATGGCGCATGTTCTCAAAGTCAGCCGCGATGGTATCTAACGCCGCAACCTGCCGCCGCGCTTTGATGTCGTGCTCAAGTTGGTGCAGCAGACCGAGGTAATAGTCGATATATGCCCGCTGGACCATCCCTGTCTGCCCGGCAGCAGCCATCTGTTCCGCGCTGTACTGCCGGAGCAATTCATGGACATGGTAGCGTCCACCCGCGTTCAAACGCACCAGCGATTTATCGATCAGCCCGGCCAATGTCTGAAGCGAGGCTCCGGCTACGCCTGCCGCTGCCTCGCGTGTGAAGCCGCCGCGAAAGACCGACAACTTCTGGAAAACGTCGCGTTCGTCTTCTGACATCAATTGCCAGGATTGGCTGAACACAGAGCGGATACTCCGGTGCCTTTCTGGCAGGTTGCGCGAACGGGTCGCCAGAATATCCATGTTGTGCTGAATTTCATGGACAATGTCAGCGGGCGCGAGCGTCTTGAGCCAGCCGACCGCCAGTTCAATTGCCAGTGGCATCCCTTCCACCAGCCGGCAGATTTCCACCACGCTTCCGCTATCTTCGGCCAGATCGAAATCGCCACGTATCTGGCGCGCTCGATCCATAAACAACTGCACAGCACTGTAATCGGCGATTGGCTCGCCGTGCTCTCGATCAGGATAGGCCAGGCCTGTGACCTGCCGAACCCATTCTTCCTGAAGGTTGAGCGCCTCGCGGGAAGTGATGAGGATTTTCAGGCCGGTGGTGGTTGCCAGGATTTCGGAAACAATATTCACGCCATCCAGAAGGTGCTCAAAGTTATCTACCACCAGCAGCATACGTTGAGCATCTTTCTCTCGTAAATAGGCAAAAAACTGCTCATGCAGACTACGGTGATCCTGCTGGAAACAAAAGGGCATGGCTGCGGCGATCGCTGTCAGAATATCGTCGGCCTGGTTCAGCGGAGCAAGCGACACAAAAAAGACGCCGTCGGGAAACACATCACGTTTCTGTGAGGCGACCTCTACCGCCAGGCGTGTCTTGCCGATGCCACCCGGTCCGACTAGCGTCAACAAGCGGCAGGATGGATCATCCAGCAGCATGCTAATATCAGCGATTTCCTGTGATCGACCAATAAACGGGGTTGTTGTAAGTGCTAACCTGTGCATTTCCGCGTCCCTGATTGTATCGTGGATTATCTGCCTCTATTCTACAACAAAGGAGTGTTAAGGTATTGCAGACCTTCGCCCCATTTTCGACGGAGAGCCATGAATGCCTGCTAAAAAAGCCAGGAACTTTTGTCGTTCTTGTTACGTCTAATTCTCTAAGGGAGCAACTATGTGACTCTCCCATTCAATCTGCATAAAGGGGGTACCAAAATGATGCTTGAACCACTTCGTCCCTTGGGAGAAGAAAAGCCTGACCAGGTGCAACCTTCTTTCCGCACGCGCATGACGCGTTCCCTGAATATGATTGCTGCTGGCATGGTCGTCGTGGCTATGGGCCTGGGTGCGCTGCTGCTTTTTACCCATTATCTGCCGCAATCTGGGCGTAATCACTCGGTAATCAACCCCTTGCCAGCCTTAACACAGCCGCCAACTTTGCTTAACCACCAATACGGAGACGATCCGTCAGATCATGACATCCCAACGTTTGCTCTCGACCAATCGGTCGTTTATGCAACAGACGGTCTCCATTCAATTTACGCGCTGCAGGCCAGCACTGGCCAGCAACTGCGACGCATTTCTATGAGCGATATTCCAGGCTGGTCAGTCCTGGCTAATAGTGGCGTTCTCTACACAATCGCTAACCCGCCGCAAAACGGGTTCAACTCCATTGAGGCATGGAATACCAGCAATGGCTCCTTGCTCTGGAGCCGGAAGCTCTGGGGTTCCGCCTGGGGAGCGAGCGTTGTCATGGGAGCTTCACCTCCGCTTGTTCTCGCTGACGGAGTTATCTATGTCTGCGCCTCTCCTGGTGGGGGCGATTTCAAGATCTATGCTATACACGCGAGCGATGGAGCACCTCTCTGGAGCCATGATCTCAACACGGGTATGCTTCCCCAGCCTCTTGATCGTATTATCGTGGTCAATGGGGTGATCTATGTCAGCTCTTCAGGAAATGCCCTGACCGCCCTGCGCGCAAAAGATGGTTCAGTTTTGTGGAATGATGGACCTGGCGGGGTGAATTCGCTCCCAACTGTGGCAAATGGCAGCATGTATGTGAGCATTAATACTCAGGTTGATCTTGGTCCCCATCTAGATGAATTTGCGGCTGTGAGCGCCGCGACTGGCAAGGTCCTCTGGCACTATACGCTGGATAGCGGACCAGTAGGCTCCGCTGTTGTAGTGGGAAACACCGTCTACATCGGATCAGATGAGAATAAAGTCTATGCTTTCGATGCCAACAGCGGCATGCTCAAGTGGTCCAGAGAAATGGATCAGCTTCATGCTTTGCCGAGGAGTGATGATCGAAATGTATTCGTTGGATCCGTCACCGCTCATACAGTCCTGGTTGGCTCAGAGGATGGCTATGTCATCGCATTACAGGCCGATACGGGAGCTTTCCGCTGGTATTACCAGAGCAATGGACTCTACACGGCACCGACAATTGCGCAGGGAGGCGTGGCTTATATGCAGTCCGACTACCCTGATACCGCTGTGATCGCAATGTCAGCTCTGGATATCCAGAGCGGCCAGTTGCTCTGGAATACTTCCCTGGGAAAATACGTAGGGCCGACTGATGCTGCGACTCCCACGTCAGGGATTACCCCACACCTGCCGGGCATTCCTTCATTTACTGTAGAGGATGTGAGGCAGTACCTTAAAACGCATACTTTCTCAGATTTGAACACTACCGGCACGCCCACGATTACCTTCACAAACTATAAAAGCGCCCTTGGCCTGGTTGGTATCACTGAAGGAGTGCCAGGAGAAGCCAGTGCGCCCAACCCGATGGATAAAGAACTGGTCTGTATCGTGATATGGAAAAGTACGTACTACGATCAAACGCGGCAGAAAGAGATGGAGAATACGGGCTACGTCATATTCAGCGCGAATACAGGGGTAATGATCGGAGGCGGTAGCTCAGGCAGCCCTACATAGGGCCGCTGACATCCAGTTTTTGTTGCACTCTCGTTTATCAGGTACCGAGGGCTTTTCCTAATTCATAAGCCCTCCTACACATGA
>JBDTHH010000446.1:0-3596 GCA_039937055.1 Ktedonobacteraceae bacterium
GCCATCCTGGTGGTGACAGGGACGGCGAGGCAAGCCACGCGCTACGGGTCGGCCATGTCGTGCTAAGAGGTCAATGGCTTCCATACCTGCACCGTGCCATCCTGGCTGGCGGAGGCGATCAGCGTGCCGTCGGGTGACCAGGCGATCTTGAAGACGACATCGCTGTGGCCGCGATATTGTTGCTGGGTCTGGCCGCTGCTGGCGTCCCAGATGCGGATAATGTTGTCGTCGCCGCCGGAGGCGATGCGCTTGCCGTCGCGTGACCAGGCCAGGGCATAGGTCTGGCTGGCGGAGGCGGGCGCGTAGGTTACGAGGGTCTGACCAGTGCTGGCGTTCCAGACCTGCACGGAGTTGTTGCTGGTGACGGGACCATTGATGCCGGCCGAACCGGTGCCTGAGACGATGTCCTTGCTATCAGGCGACCACACGACCTCCCAGACGGGCGCCTTGTGGCCTTTGTAGGTCAGCAGGTGCTGGCCGGTGCTGGCATTCCAGACCTGCACAGTCTGATCATAGCTGGCGGATGCTATGCGTTTGCCATCAGGCGACCAGGCGACGCGCTCGACGGCGGCGCTATGACCCGTATAGGTGACGATGGCCTTGCCGGTGCGCACACTCCACACTTTGACGGTATTGTCCTGACTGCCCGAAGCGAGGTACTGGCTGTCGGGAGACCAGGCCAGCCCTTCGATAAAGTTACCCTGGCCTGTGTAGGTTGCCAGGAGATGGCCATTGGTGGCATTGAATATATACACCGAGCCGTCGCTGCCGGCCCCCGCCACCTTCTGCCCGTTGGGCGACCAGGCGACCACGAAGGCGTAGCGCGAGACGGTCGCCTGCCAGAGCATATGACCCGTTTTGGCATCCCAGGCCTGCGCAGTGCCATCATCACCGCACGAGACCAGCCGCGTGCCATCAGGCGACCAGGAGACGCCGATAGCACCTCCAGCATGGCCCGTGTACTTCACCAACGCTGTGGAGCTTGTTGGCACCGATGGCGTAGGCGTAACTGCCTGGGTGGCGGTTGCTGCGGGCGCAGACGCGGTAGGAGTGGCGGCAGCATTCGCGCCGCCACCGGAGCCACAGGCGACAAGCAGGAGGCACAGGCCGCAGCACAATATCGTTAGTATGCGATGCACGATGGTTTTCCTCTTTCACTAATGGTTGTTGCATCGAGCATAGCATGCACGCAGGCGAACGTCATTCGCCAAACGGCGTATCTTAGCGGGACATGGCACCCGCGTGCAACATGGCGCCCGCAAGGGGCGCCATGACCTGCCATTCAGGCAAGCATGTGCAGCATTCTGGCTCTGGCGATGGCTTCGGTGCGGTTGTGAACATTGAGCTTGCTATAGATGTGCTCCAGGTGCTTCTTCACCGTGCCCGACATAATCACCAGTTGGTCGGCAACTTTACGATTGGAGAGGCCGGTGGCGATAAGTTGTAACACCTCTAGCTCGCGCTCGCTCAACGCTTCTACCAGCGCTGTTGACTCGCTTAGCTGTCTCGATTCTGGTGGACAGGCAAGCACCGTTCCTGTTGGTACGGCTAGCGTAGAGGCATGGGACTGCTCGCATGTAACGGTGATGGTGTCACATGGCGATGACGGTGGGGCGAGGTATGGTTCAAGGGCGTGCTGGCGTTCGTAGATGTGCAGGGGCTCGATTGGTTGCGGCCCGTTGTTGGGGCGAAAGAGGATCGAGGGGGTATAGGCCTGGTAGCCCAATTCGTGCGCGAAGTGTCGTTGGTCGATGAGCAGGACGGCGACGGTATAGCGGTCGGCGAAAAGCTGGGCCAGCGCAACGGCGGTCTCCATGTAGGCATGCGAGCGCTGGTAGTCACCTTGCACACGGGCCAGCTCGATCTGGACGACGATGGTGAAAAGCTGCCGGTAGGAGGCGAGGAAGCTGGCGGTCGGGTGTGACGCGAGGAGCCGCAGGCAGTGGCACAGGTCATCGTAAGCCTGGTCCGGGTCGGGCAGGTGACGAGCGTGAAAGGCGCGAATGAAGGTGGCCACGGCCAGGGGGATGGGATCATCGTCCTGAGAGGCGTGCGCGAGGGTCTCGATAAATTGTTGCGAGGCGGTATAGTTGCCCAGGATATCAGCGATGTGCGCGAAGCTGAAGAGCGGCTCCAGCAGGCCCGCGAGAGCACCGTTGGACCCGGCAAGCTGCACACTGGCGTACCAGATGCGCCGCCCCCGCGCGTATTGACCATGCGCGAAAAATAGGTTCCCCAGGCGATTCAAAAAGTACGCCAGGTGCGGCTTATCCTGTGTATAGCGGCTGGCGGCGATACCCATGTGCAGCAGGTGTTCCGCCTCTTCCAGCCGGCTCATGCGCCCGATAGAGTGTGCCAGGCCAGCGATCAGCCGCACAACCATGGCGTAGCGCTTCTTGCGCCAGGCCTCCAGCAGCGCAGCATGCAGTATCCCCCACTCGTGTTCCAATTGCAACACGTCGCCCCGGTAGCGTTCAACATAGGCCAGCGCATACTCCTGCAAGTTCCGCGCGTCACCAGTGGAGGCTTGCGTACTATGCACAAACCCTGGTACAAGCAGTTCCAGGCGCTCCAGATCGCCAGGCATAGTGATGACTCCCTTGATCCGCATCCCCGTTGGGTCGTGGAACATGGCCCCCGCAAGGGAGGGCCACTACACATAGGGTCGTTGATCAATCAGAGCAATAAGCTGTTTCTCAACAGAGACATTGCATTGATATTGTGTACCTCATTCCTTCCAATGTATCATAGAAGCATGACGTTGACAACAGATATACACGAGGGCGGTGCATTCATAAAATAGGCATGGCCAGGAAAAGAGGTACATATCGATCATGGCACGAATCGACGGGGTGGACCCGGAAGAGGTAGAAAGTTACATCAAAAAGGTCTTCGAGGCGCAGGCAAAAACCTGGGGCGCGCCGCTGCTCAACCACCTGATCTATGCGCGACGGCCCTCGATCTTTCGGGGAGCGCGCGCGATGTGGACGGGCATCGCCACCTCCGGCCTGATCGATGAACGCTTGCAAGCGCTGGTCAACCGGCGCGTGGCGGCGCTCAACGGGTGCGAGTTCTGACAGGACATCAATGCTGCCGTGGGCAGCAATCTGGGTGTCTCCGACGAGAAGATCCTGGCGCTGGCAGACTATGCGACCAGCCCGCTCTACAACGAGGTGGAACGGGTCACGCTAGAATACGCCGATAACATGACGATCAGCGGACGCGAGGTGGACGACGCCCTCTTCGCCCGCCTGCGCCAGTTTTATAACGCTGATGAACTGGTCGAGCTAACGGAGATCATTGCCTGGGAAAACGCCTCCAGCAAGTTTAACCGGGCATTGCGCATCCCATCGCAAGGTCTGTGGAAGCGCTAAGATAGCCGACACCTCGCCATAATGATGCTTGAAGGGGGTGGTCAGTCCAAACTGCTAGATCTTGATCAATACCAACAGAAGGAGCGGTTTATGATGACGACGGTCTGGGAAATTGGGAACATCGTCATCGCTATGTCATCACCACCCAGACGAAAAAAAGCTCAGGGCCTTCTCAGTCGGATGCATATGTGTACTAGATACAAGGAGTCCCTTTGATGTTTG
>JBDTHH010000447.1:0-6922 GCA_039937055.1 Ktedonobacteraceae bacterium
TCAGCGGGGCGGCCGAACCAGCGGGATGGCCGTTCTGGAAACCAATCGAGGCGCTGGTCGGGTCCGTGCCGTAGAGCGAGGGAGCGAGGTTGGGCAGTTCCCAATCCTGTTCGGGGATCAGTCCTACACCCGAGGCAAAGTTCTGCATAGTGGTCAGTATGGCGAGCGCTGCAGAGGGTTGATTGGAAGCTACGCTATACTCTCCGCGCTCCTCAGTGAGCAGCGGCCAGACATGCCCGGTTCCCTGACCGCTGGGCGCCCATGGATGTCCATCGGAGGCGCCGTCCCCGTAGCCATCGCCGTTGTAGCGGTGCCAGCCCGGCCCGCTTGGGGTGTTTGTCTCAAGCGTGGCATCAACTATGGGGAGCGACTCTGTAACCGCCGGATCGTTTGCAGGCGTGAGGCCGAGGCGCACCAGTTCCAGGAAGCCCGCGTCGATCACTGAGCGCTGGTCGAGCGTGGGACCACCATTGCCCACGTTATAGCTGATCGCTGCATTCGGATCACCCGTTTTGGAGAGGCGGATAAAGTACGGATGGGAGGCCAGGGGGCCAGTGGTCGTCACCGTCCAGCCCTTGACAGAACGTTGCCAGTCGTCCGCCACGCCCAGCCAGACCCGCGCGCTCTGTGTATCGCCGTTGACCTTCGCGATGTGAGCCGCCGCCACCAGGCCAGCGATCTCGGCGGCAATCGTGGATGGCGAGTACCCATTCTGCTCTTCCCAGCGCTCAACGCCAAAGGAGGGTCCGTGGCTGATGATAAAGTTCGCTGCTGGCTTGATGTGGTTCTGATAGAGGCTATTGCCTGTCATCCTCATCTGGTACGCCATGATGATTGGGTAGCTGGTCTCGTCGAGTTGCGTGCCGAAGGAATCGGGAGCGAGCTTGCCGTTGAGCAGGCTGTTGCGCGGCATGGAGCCGTCAGCCTGCTGCTGGTTATGGAAGAGGAAGTTCACGACATCACGCGCCGTCGCAAGATCGCCATCGAGTACGAGGCCGGTCCAGGCCTCATAGAGATCGCGGGCGAAGACTTCGCGGTACGAGCCGAAGAAGGTGTTATTGGGATCGCCTGCTGAGACGGCCTGCCCCCATGGAGAAGAGAGGCTGGCCACGATGGCGCCGGGGAAGCTCTTATCCTCCGACGCCTTTACCACGTTGGCGCTCAGATAGTATTCAGCTACCAACTGGTGCCATTGATCACCCGCCATCCCCCTGAAATGTGGCGGAGGGGCGATTAGCTCCCTATCGTAGGCGTCCCATCCCGCCTCGTAGCGCTCCTGGAGGTGGCTGAACGGGTGGTCGAGCGACGCCTCGGCGGCGCTGACGGCGTCAGTCTGGCTTGTGCCGAAGCCGAGCGCCAGGGTAAACGTGTCGCGGTGGGAGATGTCTGCCTGGGCCGTCTGCACCAGGTTCCCGTTGTTCGCCTGGGCATAGAGAGCCGTGAGCGTATGCGAGGCGTCGAGCTGCGTCAGTCCATCGCTCGGCTGACCGGCGAAACCATTGCTCACCTGGAGAAACGGAGTTGAGGCGTCGAGGGCACTATAGACGGGCACGGCGTAGGTCCGGTTGAAGGCGTTGCTCTTAGCGGTCGTATCGAAGGCGATGGGTACGTTGTGACCGGGAGAGGCAGAGATCGTACCATTGTCGCCACCGCCGTTCCCACTCCCTCCGCCGCCATTGCCGTTGATACTGGGATCGTAGCGTACATACAACTGGTAGGTGGATAGACTACCCACGAGCGGCATAAAGTGGACCTTCATGACGACTGTATTCTGATTGGGATCAGTCAGGTAGTCCGTAATGATGCGATACTTGCCGCTTTTGGCGGTGGTCGTTACCTCGCAATCGAGCGCCTGCGAGTGTTTGTCGAGCAACTGTACCGAGTAGGTGGTATCGCGTGTCTGCACATCGGTGAAGGTGCTACCATCGGTCACAATATACTGGAGCGTCTCGACATTGGTGTTGTCTGCGGTGGGGTAGTACACATCGCTGAGGACGCCGTTGGCCACGGTGAACCAGACTTTGGATGTCGTATTGCGGGCAGTGCCCAGGCAGTCCTTACGTGCCAGGTCAAAGTGGGAGAGTGCTCCCGGCCCATCCGCGGCGGCGCTTACAGGGGCCGCCCCCGCTGTGAGGATGGGCCCTGAGAGGGAGAACACCAGGGAAAAAATAAGAGTCAGGAGCATGAGAACGACAGAAACGGCTGCACGCCGCCGCGAGTGTGAGGTGGTTGAAATAGACATGGTGGTTTCTCCTCTACGCTGATAGAGTTTCCTAACAATCTCTCCAGGTCTTTCCCCTTACGAGTGGACTTCGCTCGCGAATGTGGGTTGAGCCAGGGCCACCTGGATCAGGGTCGGCGGGTGATTCTGCTGCACCAGGTAGCCGCGACCCGGCGGCAGCAACGAGGCCGCCTGCCCGTACATGATCTTGCCTTCCTGGGGATCGCCGCTCATGATGATGGCTGAGGTACTCATCTCGCGCAGGCGCTGGAAAACATTTTCAAAGGCCGCGCGCCCAACACCGCCCACGCGACGCACCAGCACCAGGTGAAAGCCGATGTCGCGCCCCGAAAGCAGGTAATCAACCAGCGGGTTCAGCGGGCTGCCGCCTGGCGACATAATGGCTTCATAGTCATCCACGAACAAAAAGTAGTGCCGCCCACTCCAGCGTTGCGGCCGACGCAGTTCGCTCAAGGGCACATCGGAACTGGCGGTCAGACGCTTCTCAAGGTCCGCCTTGAAGTTGCCGATACACGCGGTCAGCGTCGGCGCGTTGTAGGCATAGGTCAGCAAGTGCTTGCTATCGGCGAAATCCAGCAGCATCTTGCGAAAATCGATGACCCCGAAAACCACCTCTTGCGGCGTGTAGCGCTGCTCGATGCCACGCATCCAGGCGCGCAGGAGCGAGGTTTTGCCGCATTCTGTGTCGCCCAGCACGATAAAGTGCGGCCCACCTGCAATCAGGTCGATGTAGGCGGGGTTGAGGCGAAACTCCTCCAGGCCAAGAGGCACGCCTGCGGGCTGATCAAGTGCAGGAGCGGGCAGGTCCTCCCAGCGCACCAGGGGAGGCAGCATGCGCACCGGAGGGGCCACACTGCCTTTCCAGCAACGCCGCGTACGCTCCACAAGCGCTTTCAGAGCCTCCTGGGCCGGCACACCTACCCCGTGCTCACCATGCGCATCCATAGAGCTGTCGACGACAGGTAGCGCCGTCTGAAATTGTAACTTCTCCTTATTGAGGCCGCGCCCCGGCACGCCCACCGGGAGGGATGCTGCCACGACTTTGCCAAATTCTGAATCCATGGGATCGTTCAGACGCAGTTCCAGGCGTGTACCGATGTTATCGCGCAGCTTGGGGCGGATCTCGGCCCAGCGATTCGTAGCCAGGATCAGATGCACGCCATAGGTCAGCCCACCAGCCACGATCTCGGTAATCTCGGATTCAAGCTGATCAAATTCCTGGAAGAACTGCGCGAAATTATCGATGATCAGGAAGACATCTCCAAAGGGCACTTCAGCCAGCTCACCACGCTCACGGCGCGTACGAAACGTGGCCATGCTATCGATGCCCTGCTCGCGGAACAGGAACTCCCGCTCCTCAATAACCTTGCGCATCTGGCGCACCACGCGTCGCACTTTATCGCGCTCGGACTTGCTACAAACCGCTCCGATATGAGGGGCCTGCTCGAAGATACGCAGCAGCCCGCCGCCCATATCGATGCAGTACAACTGCGCATCGCGCGGCGCATGCGTCACCATAAATGAGGCCACAAGTGTGCGCAGAAACGTGCTCTTGCCCGACTGTGGCGCGCCAACGAGGGCGAGGTGCCCGCCAGTACCGGAGAAATCGAGCCAGAGCGGCTCCTGTTCCTGCTGCTGGGGCCGATCCAGCAGGCCAACCGGCACACGCAGCGCGCCGAAGGGGGACGCTGTTTCCCAGGAACTTCCATCCAGGTCCTGCCGCTGGCACTTCTCCAGCAGGTTCCGCAGCAGGAGCACTTTGCCCAGCGGCGGCAGCCAGACCTGGTGGACGGGCTGGTACTGCCTGCAAAGGGGGGCCTGCGCTAAACGCTCGATGACGACATCCATCTCCGTATGTAGATCGCTGGGTTCCGCCTCCAGCGCTATCGTCGGCATAGATGACTGGATGTCCACTGGCGGTTGGTACTTCACCAGTTTACCGGCGGCGGTAAACTCACGCACTCTGGACGCGAGCGAGGTCTGTTCCTGAAGTGGCTCATACGGCACCGAAATTAGCGCCGTTTTGAAGAGATCATAGGTATCGGTATCAACCTTGAAATAGCCCACGCCCGGCACCGAGGGCAGATAGTAGGCATCGGAGGTCCCCAGAACGATTGAGCTTTCGGAGGCACTAAAGGTACGCAGGCAGATGCGGTAACGCAAATGGCCCTCTAAGCCCCGGATACGACCTTCTTCCAGGCGCTGAGTCGCGAACAGGAGATGCAGGCCCAGGCTACGCCCGACGCGTCCCATGGTGACAAAAAGCTCCAGGAAATCGGGACGATTGGCAATCAGTTCCGCGAATTCGTCGGCGATAATCATCAGGTGGGGCATCGGCTCCATCTCTGGCTGCATCTGCCACCTGGCCTGGTACTGCTTGATGTTGTCGAGGTTGCCAGCATCATGCAGCATGCGCTGGCGCCTCTGCTGCTCTCCCAACAAGGAGAAATACACGCGATCAACCAGCGAGAGGTCGCTTTGCAGGTTGGTGACGATGCCGGCCACGTGAGGCAAGGCCTCAAAGTCGGCAAAAGAGGCGCCACCTTTAAAGTCCACCAGCACGAAATTTACCGTTTGCGGATCATGGGTCAGCGCCAAACTGGTCACAATGGTGCGCAGCAGTTCGCTCTTCCCAGAGCCTGTGGCGCCGACGATAAGGCCATGCGGGCCCATGCCCTTATCGGCGGCCTCTTTGATATCGAGGAACAGCAAGCGGCCATCGGCGCGCCGGCCAATAGGCGCGCGCAACAGATCCGAGCGCGCCAGCGGCTGCCACGCCTCGTCGGTCTGAAGAGTCTCTGCCGAGGAGATACTGTGCAAATCCAGCAGGCGCACGTCTTGTGAGAGGTCCTGCTGCGCGCCGGCTTCGGCGAGGGTCAGGGACGCCAGGCTACGCGCAATGCGCTCACAGGTCCGCGCATCCACGGCATCAGGAACCAGACCTTCAAGGCGCCGCCCGCCGAACCTGATCTCCTGAAAATACAGCCCACCGATGTCTGAGAGTGTGAGGCGCGCCTGCACCTGCGCCGGCTCCTGGCTGGCATCATCGACCAGGCAGATGACGGTTACCCCGAACTGCGCACCAGCGTTGAAGAGCGCGTCCAGCTCTGGCAATTGCCCTAAGGCATTATGCGGCGAGAAACCGTCCAGTACGACAATCAGGTGCGGCAGTGTGGCATTGGCTGCGACCTTGTGCTTCTCCAGGCCTTTATCTTTATCCTCGCTGAGCCTGCGACGACGGTCGATTTCAGGTTTGACCTGGTGGAACAGGAGGTCTCGCAGGTCATCTACCGTATTAGCGAGCATACAAAGATGGTCGGGGGCATTGCGCTTCTCCGCTTTGACCTGGCGTAAACGGCGCGCATGGGGCAACCACTTCAGCCAGCCCCACTCTTGCGCCTGCTGCTCAGAAAAATACACTACGCAACGTACATCTTCCGGGGCATGAAAGGCCACCACCTGGCAAAGCAGGGCGCGCACCAGGGAGCGTGTCTGCGCGCGCTTGCCATGCACGGCCAGCGTCCCGATAGCCCCCAGAGGGATCACCGCGGGTATATCGTCGAGGTAGCCATACTCAGCCACAAGCGACTCGGCCCGCGTACGCAGCTCTGCTACAAACTGGACCATCATATTTTCGCCAAGGTCCAGGCGTAACCTGCGGCATAATGGCCCCGGCCCAACCCCTATACGTACGCCCATGAAATCCACATCGGAGGGACGCCGCTCCCACAAATACTCCCGCTGTTCTACGCGCTTAGCAAGCTCTTCATAGGTGGGATACAGGCGGGCGTTCACCCTACGCTGTTCCTGGGATAGCACAACCAGGTGTTTCCGGTAGTGTGCGAGGTACTCAAGGTACATGGTACGCTGCTGCTTGAGCTGCTTTTTCAGCATTCTCCGCTGCACAAAGCCCATGAGAAACCCGGAGCCAATGGCGCACACGGCCATCGCGCCGCCAGCAACGATCATCAGGGGATTGGTGCGAAAGGCGAAGATAAAGATGAGCGACCCCAGGCTGCCCACCACGGGCAACAAATATTGCAGCCAGGCTAACGCGCCGGTTTGAGCGTTCTGCACAACAGGGGGGGCGGCAATGACTATGTCATCGGTGGGCAACATAGGCGGATAGGCTCGCGCCGGCCGGTAGAACTTTGTGCCATACATAGCAATTGCCTTCCTTCATCGCTAGCCAGCATGAGACACGCCATCATACCTTATCCCATGTGATGCCGATGCCGCCTGTGTGCTCGCCGGGCACAATCGATTTTGGCAGAAACTGCTTGCTACGCGGGCCGGGGTCCGGCAGCGTATCTCTGCGTTGCAAGACCAGTTCAACTCCGTCAAGCACACCGGCTGCAAAGAGGCTGAGTGCCGGTGTGAGAGGTATACTGGTCTGCGTTGATCGCAAAGCCCAGGGCGTTGTGTGCATGTTCGGCGAGGCACACATTTCCACAAGTAAAGGGACAAGGTCACTGATGGGAATATCTCCCGGTAGCTCCACATCAACAGTGCGCTGTGGCCCCCTGACTGTGACCAATAATGTGCGTTGCATTCAGAAGAGACCCTTCTGCTCCCTGTCCCACGTAGGGATTCGGCTTGCCACATCCGTGTGGGCGGCCAGAGGGAGGCCTCTCAGGCCCAAGGGCCAAACACACGGATGCGGCAAGCCGAATCCCTACG
>JBDTHH010000448.1:0-27332 GCA_039937055.1 Ktedonobacteraceae bacterium
CAGGCAGGCGCTCCTCCTGAACCGGCACACCACCCAGACGTATGCAGCCCTGCTGCGTATCGTAGAGCCTGAAGATCAAGCGTGCCAGGGTAGTCTTGCCGCTCCCAGTGCGGCCCAGAACGCCTAATACCTCGCCGGGCTGCATAGAGAAGTTCAGGTCATGCAGCACCGGTACACCGGCATCGTAGCCAAAGGTAACGTGCTCGAAGTCTAGCGCGAGCGGGCCTTCCGCGAGGTGCGCTCCTGGGCCATCGCGCAGAACCGAAGTGGTGTGTAGCAATTCATCAAGGCGCTGGATACATGCCTCAACCTGTTGCAGATCCTGGAGATGGTTCTGAATCGACCAGATCGGCCCGATCAGCAGAAAGGCATAGCGGTACATGGCAAAGATCGTACCAACGGTTATGGTTGCCGGATGCAGGCCGCGCAGGTAGACGCCCAGGATCAGGGTGAGCAAGAGACCTCCAGAAATCAAGGCAAAATTGACGATAGTCAGCCCGGTCGTCATCATCCGCGCCTTAAACGTGATGGGGAACCAGGCGCGTAGCAGCAGGATGAAGCGGCGCATCATAGCACTGGTGGCACCGTTGGCGCGAACCTCTGCCGTACCCTCCAACTGCTCGCCCAGGAAGCCATAGAAATCCGCGCTGGCCTGCCGCTGCGCAACCCAGAGCGGGACCAGTCTCCGGCGCATCACCACCAGCACACCCAGGAAAATGAGGACATACAGGCTGGCTCCCCATCCGATGCTCCAGTCGATGCGAAAGAAGATCACGAGAATGCCAACCAGCAGCAGGGCGTTGCCACCAAGATCGACAATCAGGCGCGAGAAGAAATTGGAGAGCGTATCGATATCGCCATCGATACGCTCGATCAGTTCTCCTGGTGTGCGCGCTTTGTGAAAGGAGAGATCCAGCGACAGACAGTGCTCTACCAGGTCGCTGCGTAACTGGTTGGTGGCCGTCCAGGCCACATACTCGCCAAGGTAGGTATCCGCGATGGCCGCGAGCTGCTTGAGAAGAGATGTACCCACGAAAAGCAACGCAATAGTGAGTAGGGTAAGCGAGAGACCATGCGCCAGAACGGTATCGATAAAGGCTTTCAGCAATTGCGGATTGAGCAATTGCAGGCCAGTATTTACAAGCAACAACAGCGCCAGGAGCAGGCTGCGGCGCCATTGCGGCTTGAGGTAGACCGCGAGCAAACTGAAGGAGCGTCTGAGCGAGAGAGGCATGCCCCCTCCTTGGGAGAACTGAGAAGCAGCTATACTTGTCACGAGCAGCACAAAAAAACTGCTCAGTGGCAAGTATAGCGGTGACATCGCTCCAGAAAAACGTCTCTTTGGACGATGTAGAGGCCTTGACCTGCATGGTACAGTAAGATTGGGAAGGGGATACGGGCGGTGCCCCTGATGCCTGCATTATCTCTCCCTCGCCCGGCCACAGTACTTCGGCATCATTCCTGATACTGCTTGTTCAAGTTCATCAGCATACAACCACGAGACATGAGAGACTTTTGTGATACCTGCATCTTTCAAACTCCTTGAAAGTTATGTTAAACTCACATATACTGTTCCTTACGCATAGGCATAGCCATGTCACCAAAACGAGGGGCTATGCGTTACACTACAATATGGTATTATGATCAGATCCATCTTTCTTATCTCTCTATCTCTAGAAGGAGTACACAATGGCGCAGGTCATTCCGCCGGCCGCCCAACGCCCACCCGGCGCGACTATCTTGATCGTTGAAGATGACGCAGATATCGGAGCGTTTCTCCAGGAGGTGATCGCTGAAGAGACACCCTACCAGTCAGTCGTGGTAGCGAATGGCTTTCATGCTCTGGAACAGGCCAGGCAACTGTATCCTTGCCTCTTCCTCCTGGATTACCGGCTGCCAGACATCAATGGCCTCGATGTCTACGACCGCCTGCAACAGATGGAGGAGACGCGCGGCCTCCCTGCCATCATGATGAGCGCCACCCTGCCAACCGAGGAACTACAGCGGCGGGGCATGTATCCCCTGCGCAAACCTATGGACATCGGCAACGTCATTCGCATGATTACTCACGCGCTGGCACTATACGAGGAACAGCGACTGCGCGAAAACCCGACGTGGTAGTGATCGCCAGCAAAAGTTTCGCCGGCCTATGGTGTATAATAGTTGGAGCCTCTCTGGCTGTGCGCAGATGCTTCCCTCCATGGGTCTGCTCTCCTGTGCAGGCGTTCGCCAACCATATCTACATTTGAAAGGCAGGGACATACCATGGCAAACAAAGAACAAAAGAAACAACAACATGCCAAACCCAAGTCAAATAAACAGAAAAAAGAGATGCAGAAGGAGAAAAAGGCTGCTAAGACAGGAACTGGCCTCTCTCTGAACAAAGAGTAATCCCCTAGATCGTTGTACTCCGGTGGAGCAGGAGCTTCCTCTGCTTTCACCATCCTCCACCGGAGACGTTCCACTATTGTCAATTTACCTATTTTACCTGCACTCCTTGACACACTTGTTACAATGCGCTTAGCAAGCCATCCAGGTATCTGCTCATTACGGTATGGCGAAAGCTGCCCGGTGAGACGCACGAGAGAAATGGGGGTTCACATGCAGCCAATGTCTCATGATGAGGCGCACAAACACGAGAGAACCCAGGGGCAATGGGCGGGGATGGCGCACGAGACTCCCGAGGAATACGAAGAACAAGCGCACCAGTGGGCCATACTCCGGCATGAGGTGGAGGTAGAGGATATGAAGCAGCAGGATGAGCGTGAGCACTCTGGCTGGGAGCCACGGGACACTGAAGAAGACGCCATTTCCCCCCAGGCACCCTTTGAGTCACCTGAAGATGAGGAGGAGCAGCACGTCGATATCGTGGTTGTCGGTGTCGGCGGCGGCGGGATGAACGCCATCAATCGCATGATGAGCGCCAAAGTGCGCGGCGTGCGCTTCGTCGTGATGAATACCGACGCCCAGGTGCTCGACCTCTCAGAAGCTCAACAACGTATCTGCCTGGGGCAGCATTACACGAAGGGCCTGGGCGCCGGCGGCAATGCCGCTGTTGGCATGCGCGCTGCCACAGAGAGCGCGGCAGAGATACGCGCCGCCCTGGGCGATGCCAACCTGGTTTTCATTGCCGCTGGCATGGGAGGCGGCACCGGCACGGGAGCCGCACCCGTGGTGGCTTCTATTGCGAAAAAGCTCGGCGCCCTGACCGTCGGCATTGTGACGATCCCCTTCACCTTCGAGGGCACACGCCGCCGTCGCATCGCTCAGGATGGCCTGAGAGAACTGAGCGCCGAAGTCGACGCGCTGATTACCGTCCCCAATGACCGCCTGCTCCTCGCACAGGTACGCGATCGCAGCCTGGCCGAGGCCTTTAAGGTCGCCGATGATGTGCTGCGACAGGGGGTGCAGGGCATTGCCGAGGTGATTAACGTCCCCGGGCTGGTGAACGTGGATTTCGCGGATGTGCGCAGCGTGTTGCGCGGCGCAGGCTCGGCCCTGATGAGCATCGGCCAGGGGAAAGGCCGCAATCGCGCCCAACTCGCGGCGCAGGAGGCCATCGCCGGTGGGTTCCTTAATGTGACGATTCGCGGGGCCAAGCGTGTGCTCTTCAATATCAGCGGCTGCGAAGACATGACGCTCTTCGAGGTCAACGAGGTCGCCGAGTGCATCGGTGCCGCCGTTGACGATTCCGCCGATATCACGTTCGGCGCGGTCATCGATCCGTCTCTCGGCGACTCGATACGCGTGACCTTGATCGCCGCTGGCATGGAGGATGTGGCCTCGGCCCAGTCACCAGGCATCCATACGGCCATGCACTCCGGTCCAGCGCGCTCGACCCCGGCCAGCACCGCTCCCGCATCAGCGAGCGTCAGACCCAGGCCGACCAGTCCTCCGGTGACCCCTATCACCCCTGTGCCGCCAGCCATCCGCTCCAGCACACCAAAGGAGCAGCCGGCCGCACCTCCGCCGGCTGGCAACACCCCAGGGCGCGCCGGCCAGGGCACGCCAGAACGCCCGCAGCGCAGCCTGGAGGACCTGCGTGGACTGCGCAGTCTGGGCCGCCGCCACGAACAGAACAGCCAGCCGGGCGCAGACGACGAGATAGAACCCCCGCCCTTCTTTAAACGTTTCAGACGCTAACATAGTTGGGGTATGGTGTCCTATGGCTGCAAATGCATCGTTACCGCTGACGAGTCTCTCTGAAACCTGATGAGTTTCTCAAAACCGTTGGTTTCTTGAGGCCGTTGGTTTCTTGAGGCCGTTGTCCTTCTCTTCTTTACATGAACAGGCTGTTTGCTTGTCGCCTCTACCGTGTGCTATACTCACCTCATCTGTGCTGGGGAATGAGGTGAGCGGGCATGAGAAACAACGGGAAAGGAATCTATGTCACAGGTTTCAAGCAAGAGCAGCATGCTTCTGTTACAGACCAAACTCGTTCATCCGCAACTTCCTCTGGCACTGGTACCAAGGGAGCGCTTGCTGGGAGACCTGGACGCGGTGTCTGCTCACCGGCTGCTCCTGCTCTCCGCCTCTGCTGGTAGCGGAAAGACCACGCTGCTCTCCACATGGGTGACCCACGCGCGCGCTTCTGCGCGCAAGGTTGCCTGGCTCTCGCTCGATGCATCTGACAATGACCCCACTCGCTTCTGGGCCTCGGTCATCGCGGCTCTGCGCACATACCTGCCTGCTATCGGAGAGACTGCGCTCCCCATGCTGCACACCCCGCAGCCGACGCCGATCCAGACTACCCTGGCCATATTGATCAATGAGATCCTGGAGCAGGGCAGCGAGGTCATCCTGGTGCTGGACGACTATCAGATGATTGAGGATCAAGCGATTCACGAAGCCCTCACTTTCCTGCTCGACCATCTGCCTGTTAACCTGCACCTGCTGCTTGCCAGTCGCGTCGATCCTGACTTGCCGCTCTCTCGCTGGCGCATGCGGGGCCAGATGCTCGAAATCCGCGATCCTGACCTGTCTTTTACCCAGGAAGAGACGAACAGCTTTCTCATTCAGGCGCTGGGTTCCCCTTTCTCAATGGAAGAGGTGAACCTGTTGCAGGATCGCACCAAAGGCTGGATTGCAGGCTTGCAACTGGCCACGCTGGCCTTACGCAGGCGAGAGGACCGTGCAACCTTTCTCCAGACCTTTACAGGAAGCCATCGCTATCTGATGGATTACGTCCAGCAGGAGATTCTGAAACAACAGCCCCTGCCTCTGCAGCAGTTCTTACTCCAGATCGCCGTGCTCCCACGTCTGAACGCGGATCTGTGTCAGGCGGTGACCGGCGAGCCAGACAGCCAGAAACTGCTGGAGAGCCTGGAGCGAAACAACCTTTTTCTGATCCCTCTCGATGAACAACGGCAGTGGTATCGCTTCCATGATCTCTTTCGCGAGGTGCTCCTCGCGCGTTTGTCGGCCACACACGCGGAGCATGTATCGCTTGTGTGGCTACGGGCAGCACATTGGTATGAGGCGCAAGGTGAGATGCGCGAGGCCGTCGCTCACGCATTAGCGGCGGCAGATTTCTCTTACGCGACTTCGCTTCTGGAACGTGCTGCCGAAGACATCTGGCTGTATGGTGAGACCCAGACCCTGTACCACTGGATCATAGCGCTGCCAGATGCGGTGGTGCGCGACCATGCTCGTCTCGTGCTCACTGTCGCCTACTATCTAGTCACTTCCTTTGCTTCGACAGCGGCTGCACAGCAAACTAGAGTACGCGTGCAGGTAGAGCAGATGATGGCGCGCGTGGAAGGTGTTCTCAGGCCACAAGGCAATGAGACTCAACTCTCCGAGGAGATGGCATTACTCCAGCAACGGCTTCGCTTGCTGAGCGCGTGGATGCTGTTGTTTGAGGCGACAACGACAGGCGATGTGAAATTTCTGCATTTGAGTGCTCAGGCTATGCCGAATGTGGAGAAGGAGGACGAGATTATCTGGCAGATGATCCCCTATTTCAGCCGCTTCGTTCTCTACTACACCTTTTTGCGCGAAGGAGGCGTGCTCGTGCCAGAACTCCAGGAGATGAAGCAGCGCGTCAGCCGGGAGAAGAACCGCTATGCAACCCTCAAGGTCACCCAATGGTTGGCTCTGACCTATGTTCGTGCTGGACAACTGCACCTGGCATACCAGGAATGTCTGGCGTCCCAGGTCCTGCTGCAACAAATCGAGGGGCATGTCATCCTGGCAGGATATGGTGATTGGGGCCTTGCGGACGTTCTCTATCAATGGAATCGGCTGGAACAGGTGCGCACTCTGGCACAGGAGATGATCCATGATGGTGCAGTCTGGCAGCAGATCGAGTTACAGTGCGGGGGATATGTGTTTTCTGCTAAGTATGCGCTCGCTGTGATGGATCTGGAGATGGCGCATCAGGCGCTCCAGGGAATGGAACGCCTGCTTCAACAGGAGCGCTGGAAGGCGTTCTGGGCTCCCTGGATCACTACGGTTCAGGTACGGTACTGGCTTGCCACAGGCAACCTGGTAGCGGCAAGCGATTGGGCTGCACACGTCGTCTTTCACACGGAGAACTGGGACCCGAGGCGCAAGGTCGCGTTTCTGACGCTGATCCACGTGTATTGCGCACAACAGCGCTATACCTGGGCGATCGAGATGCTCGAACGTTTTAGTGCCTATCTTGATCTGCCAGGAGATATCTTCGATACGATCGGTTTTCTCGCGCTCTCCCTCGTTGCCCTGCATCATGTTGGCAAGCACGCACAGGCTCGCTCTATCGCGGCTCGTCTGTTTGCGCTGACCGAGCCAGAGGGCTTCTTGCGTGTGTATCTAGACGAGGGAGAACCTATGCGCCGTGTGCTCCAGGCACTACTCAACGCCCCGGTAGAGGACAGCACTTTCTCGCACTCCTATGTCTCAGTCCTGTTAGCCGCTTTCGAGCAAGAGGAACAAAGGCAGACGAAGACGGCAGATGCACCCCTTGCTCACCCTCAAGAAATGCTGCCGCTCTTGCCACAAAACACCTCTGCTCTCGCCCAGGCAGCGCTCAACGAGCCGCTGAGTCCTCAGGAGATCCGGGTGCTGCGTTTGCTTGTCGCCGGACGCTCCAATCCCGAGATCGCCAGCGCCCTGGTGGTCTCGGTCAATACGGTGAAGACGCATCTGCAGAGCATGTATCGCAAACTGGGTGTCACCAACCGCGTAGAAGCGAGCGCAGCCGCGCGTAACCTGCATCTGCTCTAATCACTCCTGTTCTCACCCCTCTCGCCTTCCTCAACGTCCTCTGAACCACCCACCCAGAATCACCCATCTGGATGAGGCTAGCTCACCCGGATCCTCTCTATACTCTTCTTATCAGGTGAAATAAATGCAGTGGAGGACACACGCGAGATGCATTGCCACATTTATGTGAAAGGGCACCTGGACCCGTTATGGCAAGAATGGCTGGGAGGATTAACCATTCTCCACGATGCCACAGGGGTGACCCTGCTCACTGGCACGCTTCCCGATCAGGCGGCGCTGCATGGAGTGCTGGGAACGCTGCGCCGGTTGAATCTGAGTCTTCTTTCCCTGGAAGCAAATGAAACATCCCAGGACGAGGAGCCGCACTTTTCTTAGGCGAAGACAAAAAGAGGAGATATTATGCGTATCGTAATGATTGCTACGGGATCATGGGGTGATGTACGCCCGAATGCAGGGTTGGGTCACGCCCTCCAAAAAGCTGGGCATGAGGTCGTACTGGTGGCCGCTGAGGAATTCCGAACATGGGTCGAAGGCAGGGGTGTGGCCTTCGCAGGACTCAACGTCAATATTCAGGCGATGCTCGATGAGCAGACCAACAACCGCAATCTGCTCCAGACGATGCATTGGATGCGCAAAATGACGCACACAATGGTACAAATGGGCAGGGAAATCGCTGCGGTTATTCAGGCCGGTGATACGGTGCTGGTGAATGAAGGCCTCCTGGGATTGGTGAATGGGGCCCTGGAAAAACAGGACGCTCGCCTCATCCACGTGAACATGCAGCCCTGGGTCCCGACCTCCGAGTTTTTGGGAATGCTCCCCCCGCCGCCTGCCTGGCTTCCCATACGGGAAGCTACCTACAACCGCTGGGCAGGGGGGATGGTGCGACGGTCGCAGTGGTGGGCGATGAGCAAGTATGGTAATCAAGTTCGCAGCAGGTATCTGGGACTGCCGAAACAGAGTTGGGCCAAACATCGTGCTATGCTCGACGCCACGCCCTCATTGCTGTTGGTCAGTCCTTCTGTTCTCCCACCCCCTGCCGACTGGCAGCCGCAGCATCGCATTACCGGCTACATCTTTGATGATGAGAGCGCATGGGAGGCGCCACAAGATTTGCGCGATTTCCTGGCAGCCGGGAGCAAGCCTGTTTATATCGGCTTTGGCAGTATGCGCGAACGCAAGCCGGAAGAAACCACCCGCCTCCTCCTTGATGCCGTGAAGCGAACGGGAAAGCGAGCCATCTTGCTCAGCGGGTGGGCTGGGATCGGGACACCTGACCTGCCAGAAGACGTTTTCTTGCTCAAATATGCTCCGCATAGCTGGCTTTTCCCGCGCATGGCGGCAGTGGTGCATCACGGTGGGGCAGGAACAACGGCAGCCGGGCTACGGGCAGGCGTGCCATCCGTGATTGTGCCCATGCTGTCCGATCAACCCTTCTGGGGGCGGCGTGTGTATGAGTTAGGGGCCGGCGCCAGGCCGATTCCCCACGCAAGACTGACAGCCGATAATCTAGCAGCGGCGATTACCGAAGCAACGACCAACCATACGATGCAGGAGAAAGCTGCGGAACTAGGAGCGAAAATCACAATGGAGGATGGCGTGAGCGAAGCGGTGAGCACGATCAGGGGATTCTTAGAGACCATGTGAAAAGTGAGGAGTCAGAGCATGCTTCGATACAGAACGTAGGAAGATAAACGAATTATTGTATAGCATACGAGGAGAAACCTTGATGAGTATCCATCCATTACCACCCAGGACAGAAAACGATTCTTCCGTGGAAACGTCTGCATCTGCGGCCAACGAGCAAAGAGCCGCGAAACTGTTCTCATTCGGGAGCATTTTTCTGCCACTACGCAATCGCAACTTTTCGTTATTATTCAGCGGGCAGTTGATCTCAAATATCGGCGACGGGCTGTATTACGTCGCGCTCCCCTGGTTTATGTTGAGTGGTGGAGGTGGAGTACAGGCCCTGGGCATCGTACTGGGGGCCTTTGGCGTCGCCCGCGTGGTCGGCGCGTTGCTGGGCGGCCCCTTGACCAACATGTTGCGCCCACGTCGCGTTATGTTGATGGCCGACAGCGTGCGCGTGGTACTGATGGCAGCCCTCACCTTGCTCGTACTGGCGGGGCATCCCGCTCTGTGGGTGCTCTGCCTCCTCTCCGCGCTGCTGGGTCTCTTCGGCGGCATGTTTCTACCGGCGTCCATGTCGGTAGCCCCTTCGATTCTGCATGAAGACGAGTTGCAGGCAGGTAACTCGCTGACGAGCAGTTCGGCGCAGTTGGCCTCAGCGGCGGGGTTAGGCATTGCAGGAGTAGTGGTGGCGTGGCTGAAACCAGCGGGTACCCTGGGCCTGGATGCAGCAACCTTCCTGATCTCGGCAGGCGCGCTGTTTTTCATGCGGGACATGCTCAGCGCGAAATCAGCCAACGCCGCCACAAGCGAGGGCAACGCGGGTACGAAGAGCGAGACTATGGTGCCACCACTCACGTTTGGGCAATTGTTGCGCCGCTCGCATATACTTCAGACAATCCTGCTGTTATTCGTGTGCGTCTCCCTGGGGACGGGAGCCATGTTTGAGGTTGCGCTGCCAGTCCTGCTGCATGATCAGTTGCACGCGAGCGCCAGTGGCTACGGTTTTATCCTGGCTGGCTTCTCCGTGGGTGCCATTATTGGCTCGCTGGCCGCCGGGGGACTGGGCAAAATCCCGTACCGCCTGGGGCTGAGCATGGTCTGTTTTCTCATTGAAGCCGCACTCCTCATCCTGCTGCCATTGATGGGAAATGTGACCATCGGAGTGCTGATTATGCTGGTCGCTGGTGTGCTCAATGGTCTGATCGTGGTGACCGCCATGGCAATCCTTCAGGGCCAGATTCCCACGCATCTCTTAGGGAGCGTGATGGGTCTGCTCGCTGTTGCCAATTTCGGCCTGTATCCGATCTCCGTTGGTATCGCGGGCGTGCTTGTTCCGCGCTTCGGAAGCGTCCCCGTCTTTCTGGCCGGCGGTCTCCTGCTGGCTCTCCCAGCGCTGGTGGGCTGCCTGCAACCCAATTTCTGGCAACGGGGAGACGTGAAACTGATGGGGCAGAAATGATCTATGCCACCATGCTCTCACCGATGAGAATGAGGTAACTCTGAATTATACAGACATGGCGCCCGCGAGTGGCGCCATGTCTGTAAATAGCAGCGAGAGTCTATGACCCTACTGCTTTTTGCTATCCTTCACGCTACCGCTAAGCCATCACTCCAGATCAGGGGCCGCGCTCACACGCCCACGCTCGCCGCCCTTCTTCCCTATGCGTGAGTAGAATTCCGAGCCTTGCTGGCGCTTGGTGGACTCACCGCCCTTCTTGCCAATCTCGGCATAGAACTGAGGGCCGCGCTTCTCTTTAACGGTCTCCCCGCCCTTCTTACCAATCTTGGAATAGAACTCAGGGCCGTACTTCTCGCGTACAGCCTGACCACCATGTTTTGCCTTTTGCGACCCAGGTTCCGGTCCGCGCTTGTTATTTGCCATAGAAGTCCCGCCTCTCTTATATACTCAAACTACCACTTTTACCCAACGAACTTCGCGGTGAGACATCCTCAATTCAGAACATCTCGCTGTTTCCTTACTGCATATGATGTCCTCGCGCCTGCGCCACACGATTAGCAATCAATGCCGCCGTCACCCCCGCGCCAACACCGTTATCGATGTTCACGACTGAAAGCCCTGGCGCACACGTCTGCAACATCGAGAGCAGAGCGGCAAGCCCCTTGCCACCCAACCCATAACCAACCGACGTTGGTAAGCCAATAACCGGGACAGGAGCCAATCCTGCCACTACCGAAGGCAACGCCCCGTCCATACCAGCAGCCACTATGATTGCATCTACCTCTGTAGAGAGAAGCTCACGCAATGGACCCAGCAGGCGATGTAACCCCGCTACCCCTACATCATAGATACATGTCACACGACAACCCATTTCCTCGGCAATGAGCGCCGCTTCCTCCGCCACCGGGATATCAGACGTGCCAGCACTGATAACGCCTACATGGCCGCCCGTACTACGACGCACATACTCGGGACTGGAGATGACCATCGCTCTCGCCGCTTCACGCACACTTATACGATATCCGCGAAACGCCTCTTGAAGTACACCTATAGCCTCGGGACGCAGTCTGCTGATAATCGCTCGCCCTGACCCTGCTAGCAGGTGTCGCGCTATTGCTTCAATCTGGGCTACCTCTTTGGTTTCTCCAAAAATGATTTCAGGTGCCCCTTTGCGCTGCTCTCGCCCCAGGTCTGGACGCATCTCGACTACCGGGCTTGCATCGCCCTGCACACCACCTTGCGATGGCTGCACCCGCGCTTGCATACCCTCCTCCTCTACGCTCCTTTCCCCCTCCTGTTTGTTCTCGTTCTCTGATGGCCCCGGCTGCAACAGACCCGTTAGCAGTTCCATGTACTCATCAGTATAGTGATTCACAGAATTATGCACCTCAAGTAGAGCCTTGTCCGTCTTTCCTCTTTTAGGAATTCTCCAACGTTTTACAGTGTAACATACTTCTAAAAAATGAGCAAGCCGACAATACTTTACAAAAAGCAAATAAAGTACGACGCCATTGCAGGTGCGCCATAGCTCTCCATCTATATGCGCAGGCAGGGTGCCGCATTGCATCCTCTATCTACCTGTCTATGATACACTGTACTGATCCCTCCAAATACACTCTCCGGGTCTTCCCTGCGCATATCTGGGGAGGCAGACCACACCATTTCAGATCTTCCCTCCCATACATTGGTCCACTCAACCTCATAAAAATAGGACGCACGCCTCTTACTGAGGCAGTTGATCTATGCGATAGCCCATACATCCCTTAACCAGGCGACCGGCGAAGGTGCTCGTAAGACGCTCCATTGAGGAGATGGCACATAGTACTAAGTTACTATTGTCTCGTGCATGCCTGGAAAGGGAGGAGGCGCTCCGGTCCGCGTAGGCCTACATGGGCGAGGCAAGCCATCGCCCCTACGCGGACCGGAGCGCGCAACGGAGTCGAGACTTTGAAGAGACGGCAAATTGCGGTACAATAGCATCATGAAAACTATGCAGCGCTTTCTCTTTGTAAGTACACTCTTTGCCAGCATACTGCTCCTGCTGACGGCATGCGGCCCCAGCGTGACTCAGGCTCGGCCGCAACTGACCGTGGTTGTGAACCCGAAGTTTCAGTCGCAGGTCTCGCCGATCCCCACAGTGCCGGCCACGCGTTGCGGGGCCTGGGCCTCCAATAACGCCCCCACGGCCGGATCGACGATCACGATCTATGCCCGCATTACCAGGAATGCTCAACCTGTCGCGGGCGCTACGGCTAACGCGACCGTCCACTTCAGAAGCGGCGATCAGCAGTTGCCCCAAACTACCAGCGATACTGGCGGCTATGTCGCTTTCCCCTTACAGCTTCAGGGACAGCAGCCAAACGACATTCCCGCGACCGTCGATGTGACCTTTGCGAACATTCCCAATGGTCCCGCCTCCTTGAAATGCACGCCGGCCTTCTTCACGCCTCAACAGGGTCAACAGCCTCAACAGGGAAAGTAGCTACCGTTGACAGGATGGGCAAAAATGCGTGCCACGCTGGGCCACGACGATGCGCTCAATGATGGTGCCGCAGCGCGTGCATGGCCGGCCATCCTGCTGGTAGACACGTACATGATTATAGTTGTCGCCGGCCTCGCCCCAGAGACTACGGTAGTTGCTAAAGGATGTGCCGCCATGCTCAATGCCCAGCAGCAGCACCGCCACGATACCTTCGTGGAGCAGCTTGACCTCAGCGCCGGTCAGCGAGTTCGCGGGCCGCAGGGGATGAATAGCGGCATAGAAGAGGGACTCGTCGGCGTAGATATTGCCCAGCCCCGCGACTACCTCCTGCTCTAGCAACACCTGCTTGATGGCGCGTTTGCGGCCTGCCAGGATCTCTTGCAGCCGCGTCGCCGTAAATTCGCTGCCCAGCGGCTCCGGTCCCAGGCCCGCCAGCGCCTCTGCCTCCTGCTCGCGCGGCCACAGTTCGAGGCGTCCAAACTTGCGCAGGTCGTTAAAGAGCAAGCGCCGCCCATCAGTAAAATTGAGGCAGACCCGGCAATACCAGGGCTGCGCCGGCACATGCTCCATGACTTCCTCCCGCTCACCCGCGCTCTCCGCATGTTTGAAGACCGGCCCCCGCGTGCTCCAGGCCCCAGGATCACTCTCGCGCGCGCTAGTGTCAATCTCCCAACCAGGAGGCAGCAGCAGCAGGTTGCCAGTCATGCGCCGGTGCATAGTCAGCACGTAGGGACAATTGCCGTGCCCCTCGTCCGCCAACCCCTCCGCATTTCCTCCTCCCAGATCAAGCAGTAAAAACTTGCCCCGCCGCCGCACCCCTTCAACGCGCAGCCCGGCAATCTCCGCCAGGAATTCAGACAGGCCAGGGTAGCCAATGACGCGCTCCCAAAAAACCAGCGCTTCGCTAATCGTAGCGCCTACAATGCTGGTGCGCATCTGGCGCGCGGTGTACTCTACTTCTGGTAGTTCAGGCATAGCATAAACACTCTCTTACAATATATTCAATGTATGGTCCTATGGCTGCCGACAGTGTGCGCAGCGTCCAAAAAATTCCAGCCGGTGACCTTCTATCGCGAAGTCCGCCAGCGACTCTACCCGCGCAATCTGTTCCGCGCTCAGACACGCGTCAACCTCGGTGACTTTGCCGCAGGTCGTGCAGGTAATATGGTGGTGGTGGCGCCCGGCCTCGTTGCAGAAGCGGAAACGGTGCGATCCATCGGCAAACTCGACACGATCAAGCAACTGCAATGCTTGCAGGATCTCTACCGCCCGGAAGACTGTCGCGCGCCCGACGCTCGGATCGCGGGCGAGCGCCATATCCCATAACTGCTCGATTGTGAAATCGCGGCCTTTGGTCTCGATCAGCAGATGCGCCAGTGTCCGGCGCGGACCCGTGATCCGCAGCCCCTCGCGCTTAAACGCGTGTAATATAGTGTTCACATTTATGCTCATGCTGGCCCCTACACGGAACTCAACTCCCAGGCCCTGAAGCCCGTTTCAGTATCCTCGATCAATGTACCTGTTGGCTGCTTCAATATGCGCACGGCCGAGTAGATATCGCCCGCTGCCCCCGAGAAATTCCCCACCAGCCCGAGGAACACATACGAGGCGAGCGCGGGCGCGATCAGTATAAAGACTATGCCCGCCAGGGTCAATACCACCAGGGGGGCCAGGGCGATTACAAGATAGTGGCTGCGACGAAATATCTGGTTGCGGGCGCCGCAGAAGAGCGCGAATGGCAGTTTCGCTCCATAGTAGGGCTTCCCTCCCCAGAAGCTGATCACCAGACCATGGATCAGTTCGTGAATTGGGAGCACAACAATGTAGGCCAGCACGTTAATAAGCAGCCATCCAATCAAGGTCCAGCCACCTATAGAGCCAGAATGCGCATGGGTCTGCCATATATAGGCCGCGATATTCAGCGCACCAAAGATCACCGTTCCCACGATGAGCAACAGCAAGGATAGCAGGACGACGGGACGCATTTGCTGTGGCTCCAGTAATGCTAACGCTTCACGCTGGCGTAACTGACCAGCATCTATGCACGCTTGTTGGCTGCGACGCAGGTGAGGGTGGAAACGATCAACTAACTGTGGTACCATGGCTTTCCTCTATCAGCAGGCATCGAATTGCCTTCATCATACCACAATGAGCGCTCTTTTGTTCTACAAATTGGGCTTGCCCGCATCCTATCCCTGCTGGTATACTACTTTGCCAGGAGGACACGCGACAGAGGAAGGATGGCTACCCATGAAACGCATACCCGGCTGGATCTATCTCGCGGGCGCATTCGCGCTATTCTGGGTGCTTTTTGCCATCGTGCTCTTTGCCGCCGATTTTCCTTTTTTCGTGATTAGCATCGCCTTAACCACCATTGCAGCGCTGTCTGTACTGGTGATCGCGCTGCTCTGGGCATATCAGAACGATTGGTAACCACATTATGCTCGATATCTGTCTCTTAGGGACGTGCGGGATGATGCCTATGCCGGGACGCTGGTTGTCGTGCGCCCTGCTCCGCTGTGGCGCAACACTGACGCTCTTCGACTGCGGCGAAGGGACGCAGATCCCCTGGAAGTCACTCGGGTGGGGATTCCGCCAGCTTGGGGCTATCTGCCTGACGCATATGCACGCGGATCATGTCGCGGGCCTCCCCGGTGTGCTCTTTATGGTGGCACATGCCGGACGCACTGAACCCCTCGCTATCTATGGCCCACCCGGCACTGCATACGTTATCGAAGGCCTGCGGCGCATCGCCGCCGATCTGCCCTTTCCGGTGCAGATCTATGAACTGCCAGGCGCCGCGCACTTCGAGCTGCCTGGCGGCCTGAAAGGCTCCTGCGCCCCAGCAGCTCACGGCGTCCCCTGCCTGGCCTATCGCATCGAGCTGGAGCGCAGGCCGGAGTTCCAGGCGGAGCAGGCGCGCGCTCTGGGTCTGCCGGTGCAGCTCTGGTCGCGCCTGCAACATGGAGAAACGCTGACGTATAACGGCCAGAGCATCACACCAGAGCAGGTGCTCGGTCCACCCCGGCGCGGCATCTCTCTGGCATTCATCACCGATACCCGACCCACCAGTGCCCTGAACGCCTTCGCGCGCGATGTCGATCTGCTGATCTGCGAAAGTATGTATGACGACCCCGCCGACTTACCCCTGGCACGCGCTCACGCACACATGCTGGCCCAGGAGTCCGCCTCCATCGCGCAGGCAGCCGGCGCCCACGCGCTCGTCCTGACGCACTTCAGCCCTAAAATCTATGACCCTTCAGACGCGGAAAAAGCGGCCCGGCGCGTTTTTCCAAACACGCGGGCCGCCAGAGATGGCATGATTATTACCCTGGAGTATCCCTCCTAGCTCGCTTCTGGCAGCCCCAGGGGACCATCGGGCTCAGGATTGCTGTCGTCAGACTGCTTCTCTGACAGGCCCAGGATCTCCTTGGCGATATCCGTTGTGGGCAGAGGCTCCAGCAACTGCAAATGCGGGCGTGCCATCTTTAAATGCTGCTCAAAGAAGGCCAGGATCTTATCTACATACACACGCCGGTTGATGAAGTACGCGCCACAGTGATTGGCTTCAGGTACGATCCATAGCTCCTTCGGCTCGTTCGCGGCATTGTAGAGCTTTGTAGCATCGCGCGGGTCTACCATCGTATCTTTCCCGCCGTGAATAATCAGCACCGGCCTCGGCGCAAGCCGCTCAATGTCCCGCACCGGCTCAACCTGGCGGAAGCGATAGCCCGCACGCCACCACATCAGGTAATCCGCCACCCACATGAAAAGCGCCGGCGGTATCCGTAGCACACGATGCACGTTGTAGTCAACAACGCTCCAGTGACTGGCAAAAGCACTGTCCGCTACCAGCGCCTCGACATCGTTGCTGCGCGCGCTGCACATAATTGCTACCGAGGCACCCATCGAGTACGCCAGCACCCCCAGCCTCGTTCCCGGCGCACGCTCCTTCGCATACACCAGCGCCCCCAGAAAATCGTTGATCTCGCGATATCCAAGTGTGATCGACCTGCCAACCTCCTGCCCATGCCCATAATATTCGAAGACCAGCACATTATGCCCGGCCTTCCAGAGAGGTACAGTCATCCCCAACACATCGGCCATCCGTGTGCGATAACCCGGACACATGACGATCGTCGTCGTGGCTTGCGGACGCGGAATGTACCAGCCGCTTACCGCGTAATCCCCGTATAAGGGCGCAAACGTCACGTTCTCAGCCGGTAGCTCGAATTCAAAGGGGCTAAAACTGTAGATGTCCGAAAAACTGCCGTACTTCTTGGGCCGGATGAGGGACTCAACAACATAGAGGGCAATGCTAAAGATCACACCTAGAATACCAATACTACTTCCTATCCCGCCCAGTAGGAGCCTCTTCTTTGAGGTACGCCTAAGCCAAAAACTGTGGTGCTGTGACACGGGAGGTGCCGACCTTTCTAGCTGCGATTGGCCGCCTGTAAAAACTTCATCTACAAGAAACAACGCCGACAACAGGAGTTTTCTCTCTCCCTCTCCTTCTATATACGCTCAAACCGTCTCCAGGGTTGCCTGGACTCTGTTGGGGACCTCACTCCATCTACCATCCTCTCTCCTCTAACATACTGACGAAATGTATATGTTTCTTCAATAATAACACATCTTAAACGCGCAATAAGAGCGATCGCCTGTCTCGTATACCCCTGAAGCCGCTCTACTGGCCGATGGAGGTTGACAAAACAAGCAATCACCATTTATAAAAATCGTTCTAGCGCATCCCTGTTGCTCTGTTAAGCTTCATAGAAAATGAGGGCACTCCCCGTTTCGTAGCTGCACGATTGATCGCGGGGTCAAGCCAGCCCACGCGCGATCAATCGCGCAACTACGAAACGGGGAACCTGGTCTGATGACAGAGCAGTAGGGGCGCCGCTACAGATTCTGGCGCTCGGCAACCGGCGCGGGTGCCGAGTCAGGCTCAGTGCGCGTCTCGCGCACCACTACATTGCCCGCCTGTTCGACACGCGCCTCTTCATGCCTGATCGGCTCAACCAGAGTCCTGGTCTCCTGCACCGCTTGCTTACGCACCATGATCTCTTCCACGATGACCGGCACTTTGTTGATGAAGACCTGTTCTTCGCGCACCAGGATGCGCAGCGTGCCGCCGTCTCTGAGCACCTCATCCTCCTGCACAGCGCTCCCGGCCACCTGCTGATCTACGGCCGGATTACGCTCAACCGGCACGCCCTGCACCTGGCCGGGCGCCTGGAACTGCGCTGCTCCGAGTGCGGGATAAGCCCCCGGCGCTTGCGCCGCGGGAGTGCGCGGCAGGCGCTCAATGGTGACCTCTTCACGCGTGACGGGGACGGTGAAGGTCTTTTGCTCGGTGATCACGCGCTTGTGAATACGTATCTCTCCCGTATCGACGACGTATTTCTGAATCTGCGGTACCTCCTGCCGCAACTGGACGGTGCGCTCTCCCCCCATCTCGAAGGGCGTGAATACATTTAAGGCACCATGACGGTGCAAAATATCACGCACCTCCAACTGGTGACCATGCGTGCGCGCCAGGACAATGTAATCCCCCGAATCCAACGCGTGCTGGTAAAGCTGCCGCTGATCCTGTGGTAAGTCTAACCCGGCCAGATCATCGGCCGCGCCAGCCGTGGTCGTATCCTGCGGCGTAAACGCGCTCTTCAATGAAGCGAGCACGCCTCCGCCAGAATTTCTCCCTATCACCCTCACTTCGTCAAGTCCCCAGCCCGCCTGCCGCAGCTCGGCGATAGCCTGATCAGCCAACGTTCGATCGCGAAAGATCCCCAGCACCGTTGTGCGTTCCTCTATTGCCATGTATTTTCTCCTCTCTCCAGCGAGACCTCTACAGCAAAACATAGGTTATATTCGTTAGTAGCACGTCGAACAACGAGAAAATGTAACAACATAGCCCCCCACGCCCCCTCTCACGGCTCTAGATTCCTATCAGGTCGCCTTCCTGGCTTCTAATGCTCTAAAAGTATGTATAATTGTTCAAACATGTTATCTGTATTACATAAGTAATTCATAGAAGCGATATTTTACGGTAGAGATAAACGTGTATCCGTTTTCTAGACGCCCTGCGTATAGAATGAGGAAACTTCAAAAGCGTTTTCTAGATACGAGTAAACTTAAAGTAAGCATGTCTAAAAATGACTGATGTAGACATGCCTGGAGATGACTATAGAAAGGGGTAAATTATGTCAACGTATCCTCAATTAGTTGTGGGAGTATTTGAGCACGAGGCGGACGCTAAAAGCGCCCTGAATGCCTTGAACGAGGCTGGATTTGGTAAGGATCAGATCGGTCTGGCCTTGCGTGAAGGCGGAGTGGTCACACACAGCTTGCTCAATGACCTGGTAAAATTGGGCGTTCCGCAGGACCGCGCTGGCTACTACGACAGCGAGTATAAGGCTGGACACGCCATCATCTCTGTGCGCGCCGATGGACGCGAGCAGGAAGCGGCGAACATTCTCAGAGGTTACCGGGCCTACGACTACGATACGCGCACAGCCTCGACGCAAACGGCCGCGGCTCAGCCAGGTGCGTATGAGCAGCAATATGCCGAGAGCCAGAACCGCGCAATTCCGCTGCGTGAAGAGCAACTGAATGTCAATAAGCAGCGTGTACAGAGCGGCGAGGCCCGCCTCCACAAAGAGGTAATCGAGGAGCAACGCAGCATCGATGTGCCGGTCACACACGAGGAGGTCGTGGTTGAGCGACGTGCCGTCAGCGGCGGGCAGCTTTCAGATACACCCATCGGCCAGGATGAGGTCATCCGCGTTCCGGTCACCGATGAGCAGGTCAACGTGACCAAAAACACCGTGGAGACCGGCGAGGTTGCGATCGGCAAACGCCAGGTTCAGGAGACCCAGCGGGTCACCGATACCGTTCGCCATGAAGAGCCGCGCATCGAACGCGCAGGCGATGCGCGCATTCATACCGATGAGGACCTGACGAACCGCTAGCAGCGTCTATTGCGTGTTAAGAACAGAGTACCATGACTGGGACTCTCTCTATTCGCGATGGTCCGGCTTCCACATGGGAATCGCGATGGAACAATTTAGTGTAGGGGCGCTGCCGGCCTGCTCTGGCTGGCTCGCCCGTCTTTAAGGAAGGTAGGAATATGGTACAGCAACGTGCAGGCACACTCTGGACAGTAAATCGTATATTCGCGCTCGTCGTAGGAATCATTTTTGTCCTCATAGGCATTATTGGCTTCTTTACACCGACCGAGAATGCTACCGGAGTGCGGGCAATCTTTGGTATCTTTGATGTGGATACCATTCACAGTACTATCCATCTCGTCACAGGCCTGGTGGCTATCCTTGTCGTTTTTATTGGACACTCGCGCACCTTCAACCAGATCTTTGGCGTCCTCTATACGCTCCTGGGCCTCGCGGGACTCATTCCGGCGCTCTACTTTCCTGCCGGGACGTATGGCACCGACAGTGGCCTCTTCCTGGGTCTCACGCACATTAATGCTGGCGACCATATACTGCACCTTATCGTTGGTGTCGCCGCTATCATCGTTGGCTTCTTCATGGCCGGATCGGCTACCCATGCCACCCCGGCCGCGAGTCGCGAGCGCGACGCTGTCTAAGAAATAGCTCGTCAGGATCGGATATCCGTAGGGGCGCGGTTTACAAGCTTGCCTGTTCTTCGGCGGCATTCTCATCTCGTCGGCGAACAAACGGGCTTGTAAACCGCGCCCCTACGGATACCAGATCCTCTATATCGTCAAACACGCTAAAAACGTAGCCTTGCGAAAGCCATTATTCCCCTACGCAAATCCGGCCTGCTCCCACGCCTCCATGCCTCCCACCACGTTTACCAAACGCGTAAAGCCGTGTCGCTGCAAGACGGAACAGGCCAGACTACTGCGCTGCCCACTGCCACATATTACTGCCAGCGAAGATGGCTTATCGAGTTCGCGCAGGCGCTGCTCTAGCTGGTAGTATGGGATATGCCGCGCGCCCTGGATATGGCCAGCATGCCACTCTCCCAGGTCGCGCACATCCAGCACCCCAATAGTTCCCAGCCGCTCATGCAGTTCCTCAACCGGCATCTGGGTGAGCGACTGAGCCGGCAATCCAGCCTCCCGCCATGCCTGCATGCCGCCCGCGAGGTATCCGCTTACCTCCTCATAGCCCACAACCGCCAGTTGCGTCGCCGCTTCGCTGGCATCGCGCTCGTCCTCGACCACCAGCAGCAAGCGAGCATCCGGGGTTGCCACAAAGCCTACTCGCGTGGCGAAGGCCGATCCGTGCAGGTACACGTGCAGCGCCCCCGCGATGTGGCCCGCGCCGAACTGCTGGGGATCGCGCGTATCGATCACCAGCCCCCCGCTCTCTATCTCGTCCTGAAACACTTGCGCGTCAAGTCCAAAGGGATGTGACAGCGTCTCCTGGGGAACATAAGCGCACCGGTTGCGCTCAACGATGGTGTGCATATTAGGGGGGCGTTGCGGCAAATTCTCATTTATGTCACGAATGAAGGCCTCGCGGGCGCGGGGCGCGACGGCCAGGTTGTGCTTGCGCTCGAAACCAATGGTCGAGCTTGTCCTGGCGTTCATGCCGCGCCCGCATAACGAGCCGGCGACGTGCGCCGGGTAGACCTCTACCCCATCATCCAGCTTCAAGATCCGCTCAAAGAGGCTATCGTAGAGCGCGCTGGCGCCTTCCTCTCCCGGCACCGCCAGGTCGGGCCTGGCGACATCACCGATGAAGAGCGAGTCGCCCGTCAGCACGAACCACGGCTCCTCGCTACGGCTGGTATCCGCGACCGCCAGCGCGATATGCTCCGGCCGGTGGCCAGGCGTATGCATGACGCGTATGCACGTCACCCCGAAGCGCAGTTCATCCCCATCTTTAAGATCCTCATGCGCATACCCGGCTTCCGCCTGCTCGTGAATGTAGAGCCTGGCGCCGGTACGCCGCGCGATCTCCCCGTGGCCAGAGATATGATCGGCATGGTTATGCGTCTCAATCACCGCCAGCACGCGCATGCCCTTGCCGGCAGCAAGGTGCAGGATCTCGTCTACCATGTCCAGGCGCGGATCAACTACAGCACACACACCGGCATCGGTGCAGCCAACGATATAGCTGGCACAGCCCAGGTCCTCTTTGACGATCTGCTTGAAGTACATCGTTGTCCTTCCTCCCTTCTGTTAGCAGGAACACCTCTATGCTTTTTCCCTGACTATACGAAATGCCTCCGGCGCTGGCCGGTACGGTCGCAGCATCCAGAGCGGGCGCCGCAGCCCGTCTGCGCGCTCTTCCTGCGAGCGCGTCATGGCGAGCCAGTTCCGGTAGACCTCGTGTGCTTTACGCGTATCAACATACACATCGCCGTAACGGTCCTCTCCGCGCGCGCGCTCAACGGTGACCTTCTGGTGCCAGCAGTGCATCCCACTTACCGGGTCGGGGTGGACCCCGAACACCAGGTTTTGATGCACGCCGCCCTCGCGCCAGAAGATGCGCGCCGAGTCGGGGTCCGCGCTCTCGAAGGGACGCACGCCCTCCAGGTGACGCAGGCGCCACTCTCCCTCCTGCGTTCTTCCCAGTTCCACCAGTGCCGAGGCCCAGCGATCCGTCCCCTGGCCTGTTTCCAGCCGCCAGCGCCCAAGGTGATGCGAGCAGGCAACTATCCCTGGACGGATGCCATCGGTGACCCAGGCACGATTGACGTAATACCCGATCTCGGTGGTGACGCGCAGCAGGTCGCCCGACTCCACGCCAATACGCTCAGCATCCTGTGGATGGAGCCACACCGGGTTGGCGTTCGATATCTCGTAGAGCCACTTGGCATTGCCTGAGCGCGTGTGAACCAGCGTGGGCAGGCGAAAGGTCGGCACAAGCAGGTACTCGCCGCGTTGATGGTCGATGGTAGACGCGTGAACATGGCTGCGAATGTAGCCAGGCAGCGTATACTCAGGCCAGCCCCACTCTTTGAGGGTGGCTGAGTAGAACTCCAGCTTCCGCGAGGGTGTAGGGAAGCCCTCATAGGCCTTGCCGCCGACCAGCACCCCGATGGGCGTCCCCTCGCGCGTGATCCTGCCCGTTCCCGCGTCAACCTGCGTGCCCTCCAGGGCAGCGCTGCCCAGTTCGCGCTCGTTTAAGGTGAAGACGGGCGCCTGCTCCTGGGGGATGGCGAATGCGCCATATGTCTGCATGTACTCCAGAGGCGAGTAGCCCTGCCGGGCCGCGGCTTCCGGCAGGCCTGGAACGCTGTTCTCGAAGATCCAACGGTAGTATTCCTCGATGCTGAGCTTTTCACCGGGCCGGTAGGGCGACTCGAAGTATTTGCGAATGCCCAGGCTGCCATCGGGATCGATGCGCCACGACAGCTCAATCCAGAACTCGTCCTCTTCCCAGACCTCGCCGGGGTTGGCCTCGTAGGTGTAACGCACCGGCTGGCCGTGCCGCTCCTGGTAGACGCGCAGCACCGGCTGGCGAAACCCGATCCAGCGCCCGGCATGTGTCTCCTGGCTCATCAGGTCATGACGCTCGCTGGCGAGACCCATCGGCAACACATAGTCCGCGTACCAGGCCGTCTCGCTCCACATGGGCGTCAGGGCGGCGTGCAGCTCGATCTGCTGCTCGTTGGTGAGCGCCTCGATCCAACTGGTGCCATCCGGATTGGTCCAGACCGGATTATAGACGCGCGTGAAGTAGGCTGCCAGCTTGCCCCGGCCCTCTTTCAAAAAGTATGGCAGCAGGATGCTCATCTCGTAGTTCGCCAGGGGATACTCCGGCGGGAAGAGCAGCTCGTTCCAGATATCGGTCGGCCGGGGCTTGAGAAAGGGCGCGGGCACAAATTTGTTCCAGGTATTGAGCGCCGTCCCGCCCGGCGTGCCGATGCTCCCCGTCAGCACCGAGAGAAACCAGAGGGCGCGCGCGACCTGCCAGCCACCCAGGTGTCCGGCACAGGCGGCGCGCCAGGTATGTGCGGCGAAAGCGCTCCCCGCCCGTCCTACCTGGCGCGCGAGGTCAACGATGACCTCCTCCTGTAGCCCGCTCTCCTGCGCGGCAAAGGCTGGCGTGTATTCCGCGTAGAGATCAATGAGCAGTTCGATGAAGCGCTCAAAGGTCTGCGGCTCCCCGGCGTGCTCGGCGGCCATGTACTCCTGCCAGTTGACCCAGCGCCGCATATATTCACAATTGTGCAGCTTCTCTACCAGGATCACGCGCGCCATCGCCAGCAGCACCGCCGTCTCCGATCCCGGCCACGTCGGCAGCCAGTAATCGGCCATGCTGGCAGTGTTCGAGAGGCGTGGATCCATGACGGCCAGTTTGGCCCCCTTCATCTTGCCTTCGATGATGCGCTGGGCCTGTGGATTGAAATAATGCCCCGTCTCCAGGTGCGAACTGATGAGCAGGATGAAACGTGCATTGGTGTAATCGGGCGATGGGCGGTCGGCCCCGCACCAGATCTGGTAGCCGAAGCGCGCGGCGGACGAACAGACATTGGTATGGCTGTTGTGGCCATCAACGCCCCAGGCGCCCAGCACACGTTCCATGTAGCCATCGTGCCCCGGTCGCCCCACATGATACATGACTTCATCGCGCCTCCCCTCGACAATCGCCGTTCGGATCTTGCTGGCAAAGGTCTCCAGCACCTCGTCCCAGGTGGTGCGCTCCCACTGGCCCTCGCCGCGCCTGCCCGCTCGCTTGAGCGGATAGAGGATGCGCTCAGGATCATTGACCTGGTTGATCGTCGCCGGCCCCTTGGCACAGTTGCGGCCCCGGCTCCCTGGATGATAGGGATTGCCCTCGAACTTCTTGACCTGCCCTGTCTCCTTATCGATATAGGCCAGCAGGCCACAGGCGGCCTCGCAGTTGAAGCAGATCGTTGGGAGGATCTGGTAGTGGCGCTCGACTTTGCGCGGCCAGGCCTTCGCGTCGTACTCGACCCAATCCCGCCACTTCTCAGGCGGGGGGCACGATGCCAGGTCGCGCACACTCATCGTCTCGCCGTTGGGCGCCCTATGCTCTTGTAACGGTATCTCTGTCATGAAGGTCTCCACCGCGTTCAGGGACGCGCGCTAGCTAAGGGGAACCGACTGTCCGGCCACCACAAAACAATGCTCATAAGCAAAAAGCCCCGCCAACGCAAATAGCCCCGCGAACCCCCGTAGCGCGTGGCTTGCCTCGCCGGGCACCAACAACGCGATGCAGAGCAGCACAAGCGGGATGAGCGAGCCAACCACGATACACGGCCCCCAGAAGGTGTCTCGCAACGGTCCCCGGCTCATGTACCGCGCCGCCGCCACCACGTGACTGTTGCTGTGCGGCCCGAACACTTCAAAGAGCACAAGCAGCATATGCAGTGCGACAGCCGCCAGCAGGACAGCCGCCAGCAGGGTGCCAACATTGCTCTCAGAGCCGAGCGCCCACGCGAGCAGCCCCAGCGTCGCCGCGCCCGCCATGACAGCCTGCACGATGAGGATAGGCAGCAGCAGCGGACTCTGCCAGAAGTCGCGTCCCTCGGCCTGCCCAAAAAGAAAGGCGCTGTAGCCGGCTGCCGCTATACCCAGCAGCGCGCCCGGCAGCAGCAGCCAGCGCAGGCCGGCGGCGAAGCCAAGCAACCCTAGAGCAAAACAGGCCGCCTCAATCAGACCAAATAATGCCAGGATATAGCCGCCCCACACCAGCCAGGAGGTGGGATTCCCTTTGGTGAGCAAGAACAGCGCGCGATCGGGCCGTTTCAGGTCAGCGATCAAGAGCACAAGCGTGATGCTTGTGAACAGACCAGCAATCACGGGCGCTCCTATCCCCAGCAGCGCGTTCGTGGTCCCACTCAATCCATAGAGCGCCACGACCAGTGCCGCCATCATCATCACGCCCGCGGCCACAGCTTTCGTACCCAGGTAGGCCGAGACCCGCCAGCCCCACGGCGCCGTGTTCCTGGGCGCGTCATACACGATATGCGCCTCGGCCGTTTCGCGCCGCCCCGCCTCAAGAGGCCGGTACGCCTGCAACGCGCGCAGGTGCGCGGGTCCGCGCAGCGACTTGCCCATATCTATGGCTGCCTCGTCCTCGTGGTGCGGCTTCAGGATCGTGGACCACATGCTCATATGGGGCAGATCTTCAACCGCCGCCTCTGGATTAATGGCGGCTTCATCGGCGCCCAGGTAGTACACATTCGGTCCCGTGCCCTGCTCCGGCTTGCGCACGCGCACCGGCTCGCGCGCGATGATCCTGGCAATCTGGGTAGTGGGGTTGTGCATATCGCCTGCGATGATCGCCTGCTCCGGACACACAACGACGCATGCAGGTTCCAGGCCAATCTCGGTGCGATGCGCGCAATAGTTGCACTTCGCGGCGGTGTTGCTGCTGGGGTCTATATACAGCGCATCATAGGGACATGCCTGCATACACGATTTGCAGCCGATGCAGCGCGCGGCATCGAAGTCAACAATGCCATCCCCGCGCTTGTACAGCGCCTTTGTGGGACAGATAGCCACGCAGGGCGCATCATCGCAGTGGTTGCAGCGATTAACAAGAAAATAACGGCGCGTGTTGGGAAAAACGCCCTTCTCGATGTACTTAACCCAGGTGCGATTCACCCCGATGGGTACATCATGCTCGGCCTTGCACGCAACGGTGCAGGCATGGCAACCAATGCACTTGCGCTGGTCAATCACAAATGCGTACTTCATTGGACCCTCTTTCCAGGAATGCTCCTATGCATTCCACCTCACCTCTAAGTCTACGAGGAAAATGGCCGTCTGTCTAGTTACCGCCTTCAACGCACCGTTCAAATCGTCCCTTCTTCGTAGCTGCGCGCTTTAGCGCGCGTGGTTCCCATGACGACCGGCTTGCCACAAGGGACGACTTTTCAGTCGCCCTGTTTCAGCATCCAGAACACAGAAGTCGCGCGAAAACTGTTCGTTAGGACAGGCCTCCATACATTTTATTAGCATAGAATAGAATGATAGTACAGTAGAGCCATGCGGCCGAACGGCTGTAATAGTAAACTAGAAAGAGCGAATGATGAGCAAATTTACGCCCGAAGAAATTGCCTACCTCCAGAGTCAGCGCCTCGGCAGGCTGGCGACCGTCAGCGAGAAGGGTGAGCCTCACGTGGTGCCGGTGAGCTTTCGCTATAACCCTGAGCAAGAGAGCATCGATATTGGTGGGCATGACATTGTGCCGACGAAGAAATATCGTGACGCGGTACGCTATGGGCGTGTAGCTTTTGTGGTAGATGACGTGTTGCCACCCTGGAAACCGCGTATGCTTGAAGTACGCGGGACTGTGGAGGGGCTGCCGGAGGGCGGGAAAGAGATTGTGGAAGCCTTCGCGCCGGAGATCTTGCGCATTACGCCTACGCGCATCCTTTCCTTTGGCTTAAATGACGACAGCGTTCAGCCTGGCCCGGCAGGAGTAGTTTTTTCCAGTCGCAAGGTGGGATAAGCCGCTGTCATAAACCAGCCACAGTGCGCTTCGGCTCTCTTTGCCCGTCAGCAAGCCCATAGGCGTTCACATAAGGGGTACGCGTCGCGTATCCGTAGCGCGTGGCTTGCCTCGCCGTCCTGGTGGT